>JBBALS010000619.1:0-1004 GCA_040402915.1 Flavobacteriales bacterium | reverse complement strand
CAGTTTCCGAAAATTTTAAATTGGAAGTAAACTGATTGGTGATTGGAATGTCCTGGTTGTTTATTCGTGTTGATTTTAGTGTGTATTTAACTTGAATGGATTCTGAACTAGCTGATGGAACGAGGTAAGCACCTTGAAGATTCCGTTCTAGTGAAATTTCCATAGGGGTTTGAAGCGCATAGTTAAAGGGAATATCCTCTTTGAAAACTTCGTTATTGATGATTAATTCTGGAATTTCTATGCTTAGAATACTGTTGTGAGGAACCCAACAATTGATGTTCAATTTGAGCAATCCGGATTTTAGAAATGCTGTATCAATCCGTGAGAGATTTCCCAATTGTGCATCAAGTGAATATGGAATGTTGAAAGAAACAGAATCGGTTAAAATGGTTCCAATGGTTTCGTTTGCATTGAATGCATCTGTATTTATCGCGCTAGCAAATACATTATTTGTAAGATTCACCAAAGGAAGATCGATTATTTCTGATGCGTTTTTGCCTTTGTTTGTTGTTGAATAAATCACTTCAACAATGCCAGATTCTCCTACAGAAATGAGCGTGGAGGAATTATCCTCAGCTAAAATATCCGATGCTGTTAAGGTCGAATTAACCAAAGGAAATGCAAAATCAGGATTCCATTCCGATTCGGCGAGTTTCGAAAAATCATCTCGTTTGCATCCTGCTTGAAAAAAAAGCAGCGCCCAAACGACAATCAGTAGCAAGGTGCTTCTAAACATCTTTTTGTAATTTCTATAAATCTAATTCGATTACTCAGACAAAAATTAGTTAATCCAGAATTAATTGAACAATGCTAATTGCTTGTTTAGTAGGGTGAAAGATTTCCGATGGTGAATACAATGACCATATTCGATCAAGGCGTCGCGATGCAACACTGTGCCATATCCCATATTTCTATCCCAACAATATTGAGGGTGTTTATCATGGAGCATTTCCATTTCTTCGTCACGATGTGTTTTGGCTAGAACAGAAGCAGCTGCAATTGAA
>JBBALS010000618.1:0-1008 GCA_040402915.1 Flavobacteriales bacterium | reverse complement strand
TCAATACTATTCATCAAGACTGCTTGTTTTACATTTCAACTTAGTATTTCTTATTCCTTTTGCTTTAACAGCTCAAGTTGATTCTATGTATACAGAATCAAATATTTCACTTTCTAATCATAAAGATTCAAGCTCTATTGGTGCATTTACTTTATCGCTCCCTGTAGGATTAGATCAATTAATTGAATCCTATAAAAAAGTCAATTATACTTCAACAGGTTTAGATGGTTATCGAGTTCAGATATTCTCGGAATCGGGAAATAATGCGAAAGAACATGCACAACAATCTCTTTCTGAATTCAATCAATCGTTGTTTGGAAATTGTTTAGCCTACTTAATTTATCAGCAACCTAATTTTAAAGTTCGTTGTGGCGATTATCGGACAAAAGCAGAAGCCCGGAGACTTCTCAAACAATTGTCTGGTCAGTATCCGGGCGCCTATATTGTTAAGGATAATATTAAAATTCCTTGATTGATTAAAGTTTGCGTTTAATTTCAACGTTTTCGTATCCTTCAATAATATCTCCTTCTTTAATATCATTGAAATTATGAATGTTTAATCCGCATTCGTATCCAGTAGCAACTTCTTTCACGTCGTCTTTGAATCGTTTCAACGATCCTAGATCTCCTGAATACACAACAATTCCATCACGAATAAGTCGGATTTTAGTGTGGCGTGTAATTTTACCATCCAATACATAACATCCAGCTACTGTTCCAACTTTAGTGATCTTGAATACATCGCGAACTTCTACGTTACAAACAATTTTCTCTTCAAATTCTGGAGCAAGCATTCCATCCATCGCTGCTTTAATTTCTTCGATTGCCTTGTAAATAATCGAATAGAATCGCATGTCGATTTCTTCATTCTCAGCAAGTTTTCTTGCACTTGCAGAAGGTCGAACTTGGAATCCGATAATGATTGCATTGGAAGCTGAAGCAAGAAGCACATCACCTTCGGTTACTTGACCTACTGATTTGTGGATAATATTAACTTGAATTTTTTCT
>JBBALS010000617.1:0-1015 GCA_040402915.1 Flavobacteriales bacterium | reverse complement strand
AATGGTAGAACGTTTAATCATTGCACTAAATTCGGGTTGTAAAAGTCCTCCAATTACATGTTTAATTAAATGTTCACCAAATCCTTGGGATGCATCCAAAGGAAGTTCACAAGGTAAATTACTCACCGCCATCACATCGATGGTGTTGGAAAGATAAGGTGCTTCGATGGTTTCGGAAAGTGGATGAAAACCAAATGTAGGATCTTCGATGGTCGTATCTTTCACAGTTGCTGGAATGGAACCGTTCACGTCGCAACTGATGTCGGCAATGACCTTGATTCTGAAATCGCGCGACTTCATATCTTCTTTCGTGAAGAAACGAGGAATACGTTCGTTCCAGAAAATTGCATTGAGCATGATATCGCAACTTTTGGTGTAGGGTCCGAATGTGGAAACGTAATTCTCTGGGTTTTGATAAAAATCAGCTTTGTCCCAAATATGGCCGTCTTTCTGCGCATAAAAATCTTCGGTCATTAAATGCACATAGGTTGGGACATCAAAGGAATCATGCAGAAATTCCTCAGGTGTTACTTCGCGAATATTCAACGCTTTCAATACTTCCAAGCATCCGTGTGCTACACGACCATCGCCCGTTAAAGCAATGCGAACTGCAGGCATATTGATGTGTTGGTATTGCTCAATCATCTCAGTATAGTCGCGGCATTGCCAAGCAGGTTTTAAATCGAACTGCTTCATCTTTTTCCCCCAGGTTAAAAAACCTTCGTGCGTGCCTACAATTCCAGCGTAGCGACCAAAACCTAATACGCGACTTCCATTTTCCCAGACTAAGGTTTCATAATCAACGAGACGAATGTTGTTTTCTAAAATATGGCGAAGGAGCTTGCGGTTATGCGGTTGCTTTTTGATGGTGTGCGAAAAGAACAAATACGTTTTACCTGCAATGAGTTCTTCAATGGGCACTTCTTTGATCCCTAATAAAACATCGCAAGAAGAAAGATCTTCCGAAAGTTCGATGCCTGCAGCAATGTATTCAGAATCGGGAATGCATCGATGT
>JBBALS010000616.1:0-1019 GCA_040402915.1 Flavobacteriales bacterium | reverse complement strand
ATCCACACGGGAGCATTTGGACGTTCTAAAGTCATGGACTCAAAGATAGCCAAATTCGATACTTAAAAAATGATTGCATTGGACATTTTTTTTTAGGTTTGCAAATCAAAGAACAGATGAGTATATTGTTTATAGTACCTTATCCCACAGGCAAAGCAGCTAGCCAGCGATTTCGCTTTGAACAATATTTTCAGGAATTGGATTCTCGCGGAATGGAATATCGGGTAATTCCATTTTTATCAGAACGTGTTTGGCAAATACTCTACTTACCTGGTCGATTTCCTCGCAAAGCCGCTGCTATACTTGGAGGATTGCTTCGACGATTCAAATTGCTTTTTCAGTTAAAGGGAGTCGATATTATCTTTATTCATCGCGAAGCAAGTCCCATTGGCCCCCCATTTTTCGAATACATAGCAGCCCGTTGGTTAAAGAAGAAAATTATTTACGACTTCGATGATGCCATTTGGATTCCCAATTATTCTGAGGCCAACAGTCATTTTTCCTTTTTAAAAGGATATGCTAACGTGAAACATATTTGTAAATGGGCATGGAAAATATCCTGTGGAAATTCGTATTTATGCGAATACGCTCGGAAATATAATCCACATGCGGAAATTGTTTTTAACCCAACAACAATCGATACGGACCGATTGCATAATCAGGTTAAAAATCAAAACAGCGAAACATTTATAATCGGTTGGACAGGATCACATTCAACTGTTCGATACATTTCAGAGCTAATTCCAATACTAAAAAAGCTTGAGTTAGAATTTAATTTTCAATTCATGGTCATATCGGATATACCACCCGAATTTGAATTGAAAAGTTTGATGTTTCGAAAATGGAATAAAGAATCCGAGATTTCCGATTTATTAGATTTTAATGTGGGCGTAATGCCTTTGTTGGACGATAAATGGGCAAATGGGAAATGTGGTTTCAAAGCATTACAATATATGGCATTGGGAATACCAGCATTGGTTTCGCCCGTTGGAGTGAATACTCAAATTGTGGATAATGGA
>JBBALS010000615.1:0-1028 GCA_040402915.1 Flavobacteriales bacterium | reverse complement strand
CCAAATTGGCTTACTTCTCTAAGTACAAGTGCGCGAATGCGGTGCTCGTAACCCGGTGCTCCAGGTGTTTCACAAATCTCTTTTAATAGTTCAATATTCATTCAACAAATGAAGTAGATTTTCTTTATTCAACAAAACTGATTTTCAACATATTCGATTTTCCAAATTCATGCATTGGAATGCTCGCTACGTTTATTATTAAATCGTCTTGACGAACAAAACCTTGTTTCTTAAGCAAATCTTTAATGTCAGAGATTGTATGATCGGTGCTCACCATTTTATCGTAATAGAAACCTCGGACACCCCAAATTAAACTCAAGGTGTTAAGTAAAGCGCGATTTCCTGTAAAGATGTAAATGTTGGCTTTGGGACGAAAGCTGGAAATTCGAAAGGCAGTGTATCCCGAATGTGTCATCGCAATGATTGCTGCTGCGTTTGTTTGTTCTGCCATGGTAACCGCGTTAAAACATATAGCGTCAGATATCATGCGCGACTTGTGCGAACTCTGTTTGTGGTCTTTATGGTAAATTCCTTCGAAGCCTTCAACGCGTGCCAAAATTTTCTGGACGGTTTCAATAACTCTGACCGGATGCGCTCCAACCGAAGTTTCTCCGCTTAACATAACAGCATCTGCACCATCCATCACCGAATTTGCCACATCACCAACTTCTGCTCGTGTAGCGTTATAATTGGTAATCATCGACTCCATCATTTGTGTTGCAATGATGATTGGCTTGGAAGCTTCCAAACATTTCTTCACCAACATTTTTTGAATCAATGGCACATTTTCCATCGGAATTTCAACACCTAAATCGCCACGAGCAACCATGATTGCATCCGTGTTAGCAATAATACCATCTATCTCATCAATAGCTTCTGGCTTTTCAATTTTAGCTACAATACGTGCGTTTTTATTGGCTTTTTGGATATGTCCTCTCAACTCCAAAATATCGGAAGAACGGCGCACAAACGATAATCCGATCCACTCCACATCATGCTCCAAGGCAAAATTCAAATCCTGTAAATCC
>JBBALS010000614.1:0-1029 GCA_040402915.1 Flavobacteriales bacterium | reverse complement strand
AGTAAATGGAAATTTTGGAATATTTGACATATGAATGATTGTGGGAGATATTTTTCCCTCAAAATAGACTTCCTAATGGTCACATAGCCTTTGGAATCACTGCAATTGGATCTTTGTACCATGAGATATGAATTTTCAAAGTTGGATCATAATTAAGTTGTAACAATGGCACAACTTGTAAATATGTGGAAGTTGAAGGGCAAAAGGGTCATTTCCATTCTAAACCGACTTTGGACCCTTACATATCAGATAATACTCTTCCATTCTCCATTCTCAACGTTTTGAAGCTGAAGAATATCAAGGGAAAAGCTGAAATCATTAAGGAAGAAGAAGAGAGGCGAAAACTCGCGAAATCAAGGTAATTTGTCACGTTACGGGCTTGTAGCCCTAGTCCTTCTCTTCTCCTACTCCCTAATCATGGAAATTTCTCTTGTTTAGTGGCTTTACAGATCTGCTCGAAATTCATATAGCCAAGGGAAGAAGGAATTTCCACAAAATTTACCGATCAACGATCACGGTAAGCGATTTTAAGCCTATTGGTGATATACTGGAGATTGTTGGTGGTTTCTCTGCTTTTTCTTGATTTTTGACCGATTGAAACCCTAAGAATAGGTGCTGTTCGAAATTCTATGGTGTGTTAACATGTGTTTATGGTTCAAATAACAAGATAAAATGTGGTTAGGAACCGAGATTAGAGTGTTTGCGAAGTCAAAATTGCAAACCGATGGTGTTCATAAGGGGTGCTAATTTCGGTTGGGTGCAGGGCATGTAAAAGCAATGGGAATTTGACTATTTTGATGGTTCCATTGTGTTTAAAACGAAAAATTGTGTAGGATAAATGTTAGGATGTGAATTTGGAAGCTTTGAAAGTAAATTGTGCAAAGTCTTAAATCTGCCATGTGATAGTTTCTGTGAGACAGTCAGATTGTTTCATGTTTTTAACTGAGTAAATGGTATCCAATTACCATGAAAGTTTCCAGAAATAAAGTAGACATAATAAGCTTTACATTGATAGGTCATGGGTCTAAT
>JBBALS010000613.1:0-1029 GCA_040402915.1 Flavobacteriales bacterium | reverse complement strand
AGAACTCGATCTCGGTTGACTAAGAATTTTTTCGGGAGCAGAATGTTTCAATAATAACTTTCGATAAGCTGGAACAACGTCGCTATTACAAACGACCCAATTTGCCGCGTATTGATTTTGATTCGTTTTTACTCCAATAACACGTTTCCCTTCCGTACGAATTTCTTCCGCTTCTTCATTCATAAGAAACTTCACGCCTTTGCGTTTAGCCAAATCAACAAGTGAATTGGTAATACTCGACATTCCTCCTTTAGGAAACCAAGCTCCTTGTCCAAATTCGAGATGCGAGATACTTTGCAAAACAGCTGGTGCTTGGTAAGGATCAGAACCGTTATATGTTGCATATCGATTAAACAATTGGACCAATTTAGGATCACCCAACTGCAAAACATTTTGGTGATTTAGGTTTGAAAAAATGCCCAAACGCGGACTAGCTAAAATGCCCTTCAACGTTTCGGAATTAAGGAAATTTCTCCATTTATGAAGCGATCGATGAAGAAAAACTGGAGCCGTGGTTTCGTAAATAAATTGCGCCTTTTTAAGATAATCAGTAACTCGATTGGCAGGCACATGTAGCACCCTTTCAACCTCTTTCGCAAATTCAATTTCGTTTCCAGATGCTTCCAAAAAAGTACCATCGTCCCAAAAATAATGGCAAACAACAGGCAATTGATCGTAGTTAAAATGATCTCGTGGATTTTCGCCCGCAAGTTCAAAAAGCTCATCTACTTGTTTGGGTATAGTAAACAAGGAAGGTCCAGCATCGAAACGAAAACCAGATTGCTTAAATTCAGTTAGTTTTCCTCCGGGATAAGAATTCTTTTCAATCACCGTTACATCATAGCCTTTGCAAGCCAAACGAATCGAAGACGCTATTCCTGCAATGCCAGATCCGATAACGATAACTGAATTAGATTTCATGCTACAAAACAACTCAATCTAATTGAAAATGTTTGTTAGATTATAAAAAACATCTTAGTACACGACAAAAAATCATAAACATCTAATTGTTAGTAAATTAGCCGTATA
>JBBALS010000612.1:0-1030 GCA_040402915.1 Flavobacteriales bacterium | reverse complement strand
GATTTTTTAATTTAGCACGTTGAATTATTAAAATCCAATATCATTTCTGCATAAAAATGTACATAAACAGAACGATAGATAAGGAGTTATTAAGTTGGAAATTAGCTGACAAAAGGAAGCCCTTACTTATTCGTGGAGCAAGGCAAGTTGGTAAAACATCGTCCATAAAAAACTTAAAACAGCATTTCACTTATTTTGTAGAAATAAACTTCGATGAAAATCCATCTTATGCTAGAATTTTTGAGATGGGTTTATCCGTTGCAGAGGTATGTGAGCAACTTTCGGTCTTAACAAATAAGCCAATAGAAGCAGGTCGCACATTATTGTTTTTGGATGAGATTCAAAACTGTATTCCAGCTATAAACATACTCCGTTTTTTTTACGAAAAAATGCCCGAATTACATGTTATAGCTGCTGGTTCATTATTGGAATTTGCATTGGCCGAATTGCCATCGTTTGGAGTTGGAAGAGTTCGATCTATGTTTATGTATCCACTTTCTTTTCGAGAGTTTTTGGAAGCATTAGATGAACATTTAATTCTTGAGCAATTAAACAAGGCGAGTATTTCCAAACCACTCTCTGAACCTGTTCACTATAAACTAATTCGATTTTACAAACTATTTACCATTATTGGAGGAATGCCTGAAGCGGTCTTCATTTATTCTACAAAAAAGGATTTACTAGAAGTACAAAGGGTTTTAAATGATTTATTGATTTCAATTCATGCGGATTTTACCAAATACAAAAAACGTATTTCGAGTGATCGCTTGCTTGAAGTATTTAATGCTGTTGCGCAGCAAACAGCTACGAAGTTCAAATTTACCTATCCCAATGCAACGTTGAATAATGCTCAAATCAAGGAAACGATCGAGCTATTAAAAATGGCGGGATTGATTTATTCGGTTACCCATAGTTCGGCAAATGGAATTCCACTGGGTGCTGAAATAAATTCTAAAAAGATTAAATACTTGATTTTCGATACTGGAATCTTTCAAAGACTCATGGGATTAAATATTAGCGATTTTCTTCT
>JBBALS010000611.1:597-1040 GCA_040402915.1 Flavobacteriales bacterium | reverse complement strand
TGAATTAATCGCTTTCCAAAATTTAGGAGATGCTTTTAGCGGAAAACCAATTGCCACATCTGTTGATGGTCCCTTTTCCAAAGATCAACTTTTCAGTATTTCTCAAGTATCTCTTCCGGGAATCAACGTTCGTGCTGCATACAATGTGTTGCATACTGTTTTTGAATACGATTCACTTTCGAGATCCACCGCTAGTTACAAACCAACAGGTGGTCCTGAAGGATTAATCCTATTGCGATTAAAATCTCGTCCTTGGCTTCCTACAGACAATAATTATCCGCCCGACGTTCCGAGTATTACTACCTTAACTATTCGTCGTCCAAACGGCTTTACAAATGATACTTCGATTATAATGCCTCAAGAAATTTACTTTTCAAATTTCACGCTAAAAACCGTTCAATAATTAACGAGGCATTACAAACTTAAGAACATCCGGAAAGCGA
>JBBALS010000611.1:0-587 GCA_040402915.1 Flavobacteriales bacterium | reverse complement strand
GACTTTTCCAAGCTTTTTCATTTTGTTCTGCTCCTAGATATTCTCTCGTTATCCAATTCTTTTTAGAATATCCTTTCGATTTCAACAATGCATCTATTTCTAATTGATAGGGTTTGTATTGTTTATCCAAGGTTTCTGTCCCATAGTCAAAATACAATCGGTGACTTTCGAATGAAGGAAGCTTTTTAGTCAAGTAACTTATCATTGCTTGAGAATATGTAGGATTATTCTCTTTTAAACTAACAGGCCAATGGGTTGATATACAAGCTGCCGTTCCAAATACATTGGGATATTGACACAAGGCATACAAAGAAATCAACCCTCCTCTACTCGATCCTGCAATGCAGGTATATTCTTTTGAACGTTCTGTATAGAATGAATTATCAATTACGGGTTTGAGTTCTTTCACGATAAACAAAAGATACTTATCTGATAAGGGTTCTCCTTTGAATTCTTTATTAAAACTACTTTTTAAACTCTCTGGCAACTCATTATACAAACCTTGTGGTGTATATTCTAAAGATCGTTGAGGTGAATTGTGAATTCCTACGATGATGAACTGTTTCGTTTTTCCTTTACTCATTAAA
>JBBALS010000610.1:0-1041 GCA_040402915.1 Flavobacteriales bacterium | reverse complement strand
GCACTTCTGCGGAAATGCACCGTGGTGAAAAAAGTTTAGAAGAAGTCTTATCTGACTGGGGCGCCGGACACCCACTCGGAAGAATCGCAAAGAGTTCTGAAATAGGCGACTTAGCAGTTTTCTTAGCCTCTAATGAATCTGCTTTTATAACCGGCCAATCAATAGCTATTGATGGTGGCTTAAGTATTCAAGTCCCGGTAATTCTTCCTGGAAAATAAGGCTTTGGTTATTGGCCACTGACTAAATCAAATAGTTCAAAGGCTCGCTTGCGATGACCTGCATCATCCGCATTCATTGCATCTGCCACTGGGCGCCATTTTTCTTCGGGAACTCCAATTGACGCGATCATGCGACCAAGTGCATTGCCATCTACTTCCGGATGGAATTGAACGCCCCAAGCGTTCTCTTTGCTGAAGGCAATTGCTGCGCCTGAATCAACGCCGTGTAATTTAATATCTTTTATGTTTTCTAGACTTTCTGGAACAACTATATCTTCGTGCCAAAGCATCCAAGATCCACTATCAACAATCTGAGTTTTAGCATCAAATTCTTTAAAGCCAATATTCTTAATTTCGCGCCTTGCAACTTCGCCACCGATGGCCTTGGCCAAGATTTGGGCGCCGTAACAAATACCAAAATACGGCTTCCCAGTTGCAATAAATCTTTTAGTTAAATCAATTTCACTCGGCGCACTGTCGCAGACATATCCAGCGGCTGTTGAGTTTGGTGAACCCAAAACAATTAGGAAATCTGCTTCCAAAATCTCTTCTGCATTCCAATTTTGTTCACGGTAATAGCGCTTGAAATTTAATTTCCGCTCATTAAGCCAATCACCAAGAATTGATAGTTCAGCCGCAATAGTTTCATGACTAAGAATCGCTACGTTTTTCATGGTGATATTTTAACCAAGAATCTTATGAAAACGCCGTTGGAGCAATTAAAAACTTTGAAGATGGCCAAGTATTTTTGCAACCGTCAGCGTTGTTTCTAGCGGAAGAACCCAACTATCAAGACCGTTTACCCGATTACTAAAACTTTCTA
>JBBALS010000609.1:0-1050 GCA_040402915.1 Flavobacteriales bacterium | reverse complement strand
ACCCGTATTGATTTTGTTTATTAAATCTTCTAATGCTTGGTTTGTCTTTTTCATTTTTCTTATTTGTTAAGGTTGTTCGTCACTCTGTTTAAAGATTGTTACTGTTAAGTCCTTTTTGAGGTTTTTCTCAGCACAAAACATATTTAATTTAAAAATCCTCGGCTTTTTGTGGTAATGATTTTACTACGACCGAAATAACACTTCGAAGATTTCTAAATCCGCTTTCAGTTCTCTGATAGATAATTTCACCATTTTCCTGTCGAACAAAGTATTGGATTAAATCTTCTTTATTTATTTTGAAAGCCTGTGTGTTCATATGTTTAATCGCAAAAATATATACCCCCTTGAATCATCCCGTTTTCTGATGCTCGAATCAAATCATTGACCAATGATTGAGGATCAGATTTCGATATAATCACCCGTCCACCGATATGGTTCAATTTGGTAGGCAATTTCTTAAAGCCTGATTTAGCGATAATTAAGTCACCTTTGATGGTTTCAAGACTAGGAAAGTGAGACTCATTGACTTCCTGATTGCCCATGACATTCAGCTCACCTCCTACATGTTTTAAATTAGGTATGTGTATCATAGATCTAAAGTTTAATCATTTTTTGATCATTCAGGCTCGATTTAAAATCAGGAAGGTCTTCCCCAATATCGCAATAGTTTAAGAAGGCGTCAAATACCCCTTCGTCTTCCAATAGGTAGGTATTAAAGTATTCTTTTGAGGCAGGTTCCAACTCGACTGCTTTATGATAATCCTGACAAGCACCTTCTAAATCACCTAAATTAATCTTGGCCACCGCTCGATTGAAATAGGTTCCTCCTTGATTTGGTTCATATTCTAGACTCTTATTGTAATCTTGTATCGCACCGGTATGATCATTCGTATTTCCTTTGGCAGTACCTCTAAAAAAGTAGCATTGACCTATGATAAAATTAGATTCTTTAGCTTCAACAAAAGCATTCAATACAGTAGTACGGTCAGCTACTTCTTCTTCATATCGATCCAAATTCTTATAGGCTTCAGCACGAAATAAGACGGAGGT
>JBBALS010000608.1:0-1052 GCA_040402915.1 Flavobacteriales bacterium | reverse complement strand
AGTCATAGAATTTGACCTCAGGAAAAGCTGTGAACATGTTACGGAACAATTGACCGTTACGCACAACTTCATATTTTTCGAATGCAAGGTCGGAAGTGCCGTTCAGACGGAACACAGGAACAAGGTTCATCCGTTTGCTTTGCTTAATTGCCAATTCAACATCGGCAACCAGCAGGTTCATAAATTGAATGCGGTCTTCGAAAAACATTTTTGTTTTACGAATACGTGCTTTTTGAATAACGTTGGTGGTCTCACCACGCTTAAACATACCACCACGACCAGCAGTATTCAAACAAGCGGAAGTGCAACCAGTGGTACGCTTAGGGCAAGTTTCATAACCACTCAAGTTTGCCGGAGCAAGGTGCAGAATGTAGGTATTGTAACCTTGCGACATTCCTTTGAGGACTTTAGGATTTCCAGTGGACAATAGTTTCATAAATTTCCTTCGTTTTCTTAATCTCTAGACTCTAGTATATCACGGCTGAGGTATATGTCAACAACTATTTTCATAAATGTTGCAGAAAAACAACGCAAAAACCCGCTTTTGGAGCGGGTTTCTAGTCTAGGGAGGGGTAAGAGTACCCTCAATCAATGAAAGCAGTCCAAAACCCCGCCTACGGTGCTGTATTCTTCCAATTTTTGAGTGCTTTTTCTAAGTCCTTGAATGCTTCATCTTCGTAAGAATTACTGTTGTTTTGTACAGTACTACCTTGGTATTCAGTTTGAGGGTTGTTTGTGGCATAGTCATTCATTGTCCGAAACTTAAAATTGAATTCATCTTCTGTGGTGAGAAATTCTTCTTTCTCTTCTGAGGAACTTTCATCACGAACCGCATCGAATACAGTTTGAAATTTTTCATACAGAGTAGAATCGATATCATCAATCATACCTTCCATTGTGTAGATTGCTGATTGCATGACTTTAAGGTCCACATAGTTCTCTGTGCCTGCGACAAGAAGTTTAAATAGATTTTTAAATTCTGAAACTCGAATGATTTCAGTTTCTAGTTCGTTTAATTCGCCCCAATGTTTCATATCGACTCCATTTTCATT
>JBBALS010000607.1:0-1052 GCA_040402915.1 Flavobacteriales bacterium | reverse complement strand
TTCAATTGCAAATCGGTGCCTTGAATACTGTCAATTCCTATCTTAAAATCGCCAGTAACGGTTATGTTTCTCTGCGTAAACGCTATTCCTCCTGGTTCTCCTGGATTATAGAAGAAGAGGTTTTTACAAGAAAAATCGGATGTGGTTCCAAGCTGCACGGTGAAGTTTTTCTTTGTTCGAATCCACAAGTTATTATAGGTTAATGATGGGACGATTTGATTGATCGGATTCGACCAAACTTCGCCATTTCCAAAAAAGGTTGTTCCGTTATTCTCAATAAAAGTAGAATCAGTTAACAGCACATTGGCAGCATCACCCTCAATAATTAAAACTCCAGTTCCCTGATCGATACGTCCTAACTGGCGTATGGAGAAAATATTTAAAATTTTATCATTCAATTTAAATTCAGAACCCTCGTTGATAGAGATATTTCGAACAATCAAATCGTGTTGAAGTTGGTAATCTGAATGTGCGGTAATAAAGAAATCGGCATCCAAATAATAACCCGAACCACCGATGTGTTTATTTGCTCCACCTGCCAATGAAATAAATGAATTTGTATTATTTGAAATTACTCCATTGTTATCGAAGTTTCCAAAACACGTTAAAAAAGAGGAGTACGTACTTTTCATTGTTAGACTAGCGGCTTCAGCAATGGAAATGTTTCCGCACGAAGCACTTGCGTTTCCATCCAATTCGGGGTAATGCGATTTGCCACTTGGAATTATAATGTTATTGCAGCGATTGGGAACGTGCTGACCAGTCCAGTTTTGAGGATTAAACCAATTGTTGTCGTTCCCAATCCAGGTTAACTCATCGGGCGAAGCTGTATAAAATGAGAATCGGGCATTTTGAGCCGGAAGGGTAATTTGATTCGACGATTTTAACAAAGCCGTTGAATTAGAAAGGCCGAGCGAAGAATTTGCCCAGCTTTCATTTCCTGCAGTAATCAATCGTGTATGAACATCGCTTCGGGTTTCGCCTCTCAGTCCAACTTGAAATAACTGATTGTATCCTTGCCAACAATAAGGAGCGGTGTTGTATGCGAATGA
>JBBALS010000606.1:0-1057 GCA_040402915.1 Flavobacteriales bacterium | reverse complement strand
TGATCGGCCCACCTTAATTCTCGTCCATCGTGCTTTTCCGTGTAATATTCGCTTTTATGTAAAGAGAGATAATGGAAAACAGCGTAAATATTTTGATTGCGTAAATGCTGAATAAGCGCAGTTCTTTCTTCAATAGAATTGCACACTAAATAAAACATATGTGCATTATTGGTAGCATAATCAGGAATGAAAGGCATTTTAAAATGCCCTTTTTCTTGAAGAGGGAGCAAGGTGTTGTAATAGTATTCCCAGATGTGTTTTCGTTTTAATTGGATCGTATCTAATTGCTCCAATTGTGCATATAAGAAAGCAGCTATAATATCAGAGGGAAGAAAAGAAGAACCTACATCAACCCAATTGTATTTGTCTACTTCTCCTCGGAAGAAGGCCGAACGATTGGTGCCTTTTTCACGAATAATCTCCGCACGACCTGCAAATTGAGAATCATTTATAACCAACATTCCTCCTTCGCCAGCAATGATGTTTTTGGTTTCATGGAAAGAAAAGGCTGCAAGTGATCCAATACTCCCCAATACTTTTCCTTTGTAATAAGAATCAATTGCTTGAGCTGCATCTTCAATAATGTGAATTCCATATTTAGCGGCTAACGCTATAAGCGGATCCATATCACATGCAATACCCGCATAATGCACTGGAACAATCGCTTTCGTTTTGGGTGTAATTAACGATTCAACCAAATTCACATCCATGTTTGGTGAATTATCAGAGCTGTCTGCGAAAATAATTTTAGCACCTCTTAAAACAAAGGCATTTACGGTTGAAACAAATGTATAGGAAGGTGCGATAATCTCATCGCCTGGCTGAATATCCAAAAGAATAGCAGCCATTTCCAGGGCATCGGTGCAAGAAGTGGTCAACAAGGTTTTCGAAAAACCAAATCGATTTTGAAAATACGAATGACATTTCGCGGTAAATAAACCATCGCCAGAAATCTTCTTTGAGGAGACTGCTTGTCTGATATACTCCAGCTCCATTCCTGAAAGAAAGGGCTTGTTAAATGAAATCATATCTGTTTGTACTGCCATGACCTAGTTTT
>JBBALS010000605.1:0-1061 GCA_040402915.1 Flavobacteriales bacterium | reverse complement strand
TAGTTGAAGAAGCTGCTCCCATTGCTGAAGTAGTTGAAGAAACTGCTCCCGTTGCTGAAGTAGTTGAAGAAGCCGCTCCCGTTGCTGAAGTGGTTGAAGAAGCCGCTCCCGTTGCTGAAGTAGTTGAAGAAGCTGCTCCTGCTGCTGAGGTTGTTGAAGAAACACCCGCTGCTGAAGAAAGCGCTTCGGAAGAAGAAAAACCAGCTGCAGAATAATTTAGAACTACCCAATGAAGCATGAACAATGTTTTCAACTTGGGTACTTCTCTCGGAAAGTAGGTACCGACGGCAGATTAAGTCTGCAAATGGAAACCGATAGTCCGGAATCATATATCAAAACGGAATCAGTTTTTGTGGAACTCCACGGAAAATTGGTTCCGTTTTTCGTTTTATCGTTTCGTATTCAACCGGGTCAATCGGCACATGTAAAACTGGAAGATGTTGACAATGCCGAACAATCAGATTCTTTAACGGGCTGCCCAGTATTTCTGCCCCTTGAAAAACTTCCTCCTCTTGATGGCAATAAATTTTACTATCATGAGGTAATTGGTTGGGAAATCCAGGATTTAACAAGTGGAATTTCAGCCGGAATTATTAAAGATGTTCTTGAAAACGGCCCCAACGATTTATTTCAACTGACCAAAGACGATCAGGAGGTTCTTATTCCTGTTGCCGACGATTGGATTGTAAAAGTGGATCGTGAAAACAAATCCATTTCAATGAATTTACCAGAAGGATTAATCGAGGTAAATCGTAAATAAGTAATTCCATTTAAAAATCATGTCGAACAGCTGGTTTCAATTTAAGCAGTTTCGAGTAGATCAAGATAAATGTGCCATGAAGGTAGGAACCGATGGTGTTTTACTTGGAGCGTGGACTCCCTTAAATGATGTCAAAACAGTTGTTGACTTAGGTGCAGGAACCGGTCTGATTTCATTGATGATTGCACAAAGATCGAAAGCCCGTGTAACAGGCATTGAATCCGACATGGATGCGGCCCAACAATCGGCCGAAAATTTTGCAAAAAGTCCTTGGCCTGAAAGACTCGAAAGTGTTTGGGCC
>JBBALS010000604.1:0-1066 GCA_040402915.1 Flavobacteriales bacterium | reverse complement strand
TGGTCTGAATCGCTTCCGATATTACAACCGTATGATTTTTCAAATCGGCACTCAGTGAATTTTCATTCAGCGTTAATTTGCCCAAACCTTTATGAATAGACTGAAACGCAATAAGACAATGCGCAAATGGGACTCCAATATTTCTTAAAACTGTAGAATCGCTCAAATCACGTTGAAGCCTTGAAATGGGTAATTTCTGTGCAAAATGATCCAGCATGGAATTGGCGAATCCAAGATTCCCTTCTGCATTTTCGAAATCGATAGGATTTACTTTATGCGGCATGGCTGACGAACCTGTTTCACCAGCATTAACTCGTTGTCCAAAATAATCCATCGAAATATACATCCACACATCACGACAAAAATCGATGAGAATGGTATTGATGCGCATCATGTTTTGGCAATACGCCGCCAAGTGATCGTAATGCTCTATTTGTGTGGTCGTTTTACTTCGAAATAAGCCAAGTGAACCAACAAATTCATTCGCAAAGGCTACCCAATCGGTTTCTGGGAATGCAACATGATGTGCATTGAAATTACCTGTGGCACCTCCAAATTTAGCAGCCCATACTGTCTTTTTCAATTGCTCTATTTGGATATTCAATCGTTCAACAAATACATACAACTCTTTCCCAACGGTTGTAGGAGATGCGGCCTGTCCGTGGGTTCTTGCCAACATAGGAATGTCTTTCCATTCCATTGCCAACTTCATGATTGCATGACTCAACATTTCAAGATTGGGGAAAATAATCGTGTCGGCAGATTCCTTCATTGAAAGCGGAATTGCAGTGTTGTTGATGTCCTGCGATGTCAATCCAAAATGCACCCATTCCTTTACATCGGATAATCCGAATCCTTCAAGTTTATCTTTAATGAAATATTCTACTGCCTTGATATCATGATTTGTACGTAGCTCTATCTGCTTAATTTCTTGAGCATGCTCAATAGTAAAATCGGTATATAACGAACGAAGTTGAACGACTTGCTGAGCCTCGAGTGACTGGAATTTGGGCAAACTCAAATACGATAGTGAAATGAGGTATTCCACTTCAACACGAATACGGTA
>JBBALS010000603.1:0-1076 GCA_040402915.1 Flavobacteriales bacterium | reverse complement strand
AAGTGGGTCGTAGCTACCGTGGTAACCACCCTCCAACTTAACGATTGCAGATTTGCCGTTATAAGCCTTTGCGGTGCGAACTGCATACATCGTGGCTTCAGTGCCAGAGTTTGCGAAACGAACCTTGTCGATTTCAAATCGTTTACATAAGCGCTCTGCGCCATCGCGTGAAATAGGTGATGGGGTAACAAAAAGAGTTCCACCATCAAGAGCTGCTTTGGTTTCGGCAATTACTTCTTCATTCAGGTGGCCGGCGAGCATTGCGCCGAAGCCCATTGAAAGGTCAAGTAATTGGCGACCATCAACATCGGTCATCCACGCACCCTTAGCAGAAACGATGCTGATTGGATATGGATCCCAGTATTGGAAACTTGATGTTGCGCCAAGTGGCGAAGAGTCTTTAGCAATTGTGCTTTCAACACCTGATGCGAAAGTTGATTTTGTAAATAACTCCCACTCAGCAGCCATCATCTCTTTGATTTTTGCAGATGAAATTGGAGTTACAACGTTGGGGGTCTTGCGGAAAGTCTGAGGTTCTAGAGTTCAGGTCATTTTGGAAAGAAGTACCTTTTGTTGGATGGCTCGCTAGCAATAAGCGAATCCCTTTTGGGTACGAGCTCCTTTGTTTGGTAGAAAACTTGATAGTTTTCTTATAAAGGCGAAGGTATCAGGGAAAGCCAAAAAACGCACTAATAGGCTGACTTCATGCGTGTTGACCCCCTAGATTTTGGACAATTTTTGAAGAATTTTCAAAAATTATGGGGTATTCCCTAAAAAGTAATTTATTCATGAAAGTTTTATCACAGGGGAATCGGCGCCTGTCGGTCAGGCTCCTCAGTCCTATTACGAGAGAATTAGTCATCGTAATAAAAATCCCAAGGAGTACAAATGGCTAAGGTACGCGTTGAATTAGATGAAAACGGTTTAGATCCAAATAGATGGCGTGCACTTTTTGTTATTGCTATCGCATCTTTGATGGTCGTTCTTGATGCATCGATTGTGAATATCGCACTGCCAAGTGCACAATTAGATTTAGGTATATCTGATGCAAATCGGCAGTGGGTTGTAACCGCTTA
>JBBALS010000602.1:0-1093 GCA_040402915.1 Flavobacteriales bacterium | reverse complement strand
AAATAAATAGATGTCCAGGAACTTTAGCTGCAGGCTTTACTACCTATAGTAGAACATGTATCAAGCGTGTCTTTAATGGAAGTAAGGTAAATCATATACTACCATATGCTTCTTTGCAGTCCAATCACAACAGTGAAGACTCTTTTGAAGAGAATGCAACGCGTATGTCTATTTCAGGCGTACAGGAAAAGTTTTCAATCATTCAAATGAAAAATAAGATCCGTTTGACTAAAGAAGGAGAGCAAGGTACACATATATTAAAACCTATTCCAAGTGTATCAAAAAATGCAGATCAAATGCCTGCAAATGAGCACTTGACTATGCAAATTGCCCAACAAGTATTTGGCATAGAAACAGCAGAGAATGCTTTAATCTTTTTTGGAAATGACGACCCTGCCTACATTACCAAGCGTTTTGACGTGGTAACAGGTGGTCTCAAATTGGCCCAAGAGGATTTTGCATCTCTTGCCGGAATGAGTCCACAAACCCATGGGACAGATTATAAATACCTAGGTAGTTACTGGGATCTATTTGAACTCATGCGTGAAAATTTGCCAAGCTATAAAGTCGAATCGCTCAAACTATTTAAATTGTTGGTCTTCAACTACCTCTTTTCAAATGGAGATGCTCATTTGAAGAACTTTTCAATTATCGAAACGCCACAAGGAGATTTTAAATTAAGTCCCGTTTATGACCTTTTAAACAGTCGAATTCACATTGATGATAAAGATTTTGCTTTAGATGAAGGTTTGATCCCAGCAAGAATGGGACAAGGAAATGTTGCAAAACAATTTCGACTGTTGGCAGAGCATGCTGGAATTCCAGAGAAACAAAAAAACGCCATAATGGCTTTGATGGTTTCAAAAACTGAACAGGTTACAAATTTGATTGCTGCATCTTTTCTAAAAGACAGGATTAAGCGGAGCTACCTGCAAGGTTATCAGTTGAAGCTTAAAAAGTTGCGTGAATAAAAAGTTTCGGTAAACTGTTTTGGGTAAATTCCGCTGACGTTTGCAATCACAACCTTGTTGATAGGTCTTGTTTTTTGTGAATTTAACCTATTTATTGGTTTGGATTTTTATTGAATCATGCA
>JBBALS010000601.1:0-1095 GCA_040402915.1 Flavobacteriales bacterium | reverse complement strand
TTGCAACCCCATTTTAGGGTGTACACCTCCAACAATATGAACTTCGGTAATTGGAAGTCCGTCATAGCTGCGCACTTTCTCAAGAATCTCCTCTTCCGATAATTCCCAACCATCCTCTTTCTGTTTTAACAAACGCGAATAGGAGCAGAATTTACAATCGAACACACAGATATTTGTTGGCTCAATATGAAAATTACGATTGAAAAAAGTGAAATTTCCATGACGTTTCTCGCGGATGTAATTGGCTAAAATCCCTAAGAATCCTAATTCTCCATGTTCAAAGAGGTAAATGCCTTCCGATGGAAGTATTCGTTCTTGGTTAAAAACTTTATTCGCAATTCTGAGCAGTTCCTTATCTGCAACGGCTTCTATGAGAGGATTGATTTCCATATATTGATTTGGCAAACTTACAACAAGCAACAAAGCAAAAGGTTATTGCTTATCGCATTATTGCAATTCGATGTGCAAATAATTTCCCGTTTTGAATCGCTTGGAAAATGTAAATCCCTTGAGCCAAGTCCGAACAATTGATTTCTAAATGAGAATCTGATGTTATCCCAGAAAGCACCTTCTTACCATCCATCGAAAATATTTGCCATCCGTGACTTTTTTCAGAAGTTGGAAAAACAATGTGAACGAAATCTTGTGAAGGATTTGGATAAATCTGCATTGGACTTTGAATAAAGTCTTGAACACCAACAGTTCCGCAAATTATAGGACGAATTGCCAAAGAAATAGGTGAATCGAATGTTGAAGGACTGCTAAATTCTGCCCAATTTTGTAATGAGTCTTGAAACCAAGCTGTGTTTACATTGATAACGTCAATCTGGTTCGAATAAACAGCAATGGTATCGGAAGTATTTTCAGGATTTTTAAAACCTACATAAAAGCCACCATCAACTAATAAAGAAGATGGGAGCAAAACCTCCGAACTCGTGAAGTTATCGATATCCAGATTAATTTGAGAAAAAGGCAAACTTGCTTCCGTTAGCAAAGTACCCGGACTTCCGGCTGGATTTATTCCATCATTATCCCATATTCCAATGGTTAAATTACTCGAACCTGATTCAGAATATGCAAACGCAAAATCTAGTT
>JBBALS010000600.1:0-1100 GCA_040402915.1 Flavobacteriales bacterium | reverse complement strand
GCCTGCTGCTGTTGTTGTAGCATAAGTAATATTTGTAATGGCTGTGTTGATACATGTTGTTTGAGCGTTTGTTCCAGCTGCAGAAGAAAGAGCAACTGTATTATTTGGAGTAACTGTGATTGTTCCCGTTGCATTTACAGATCCACAACCTCCAGTCAAAGGAATAGAGTAATTGAATGTTCCAGAAACTGTTGGAGTACCGCTGATTGTAATTACGTTTGAAGACCAAGCAGCCGAAACACCTGCAGGAAGACCCGTTGCAGCTCCGATTCCAGTTGCACCAGTTGTTGCATGTGTAATCGCTGTTAAGGCTGTATTGATACACAATGTTGGAGTAGAAGACGCGGCAGCTGCAGTATTAGCAGGAGTAACCGTGATTGTTCCTGTTGCATTCACTGCACCACAACCACCTGTTAGAGGAATGCTATAGTTAAATGTTCCAGAAGCTGTTGGTGTTCCACTAACTGTTAATAGGTTACTCACCCATGATGCAGTTACACCTGCAGGAAGTCCAGTAGGTGTTCCAATCCCAGTTGCTCCTGTTGTGATTCGTGTAATTCCCGCAATTGCTGTATTGATACACAATGTTGGATTTGAAGAAGCAGTTCCAGGTGTATTGTCTGGCGTAACCGTAATCGTACCAGTTGCATTCACCGCTCCACAACCACCTGTTAAAGGAATAGAATAGTTGAATGTTCCAGAAGCTGTTGGTGTACCGCTGATTGTAATTACGTTTGATGCCCATGCAGCAGTAACACCTGCTGGAAGACCCGTTGCCGCTCCGATTCCTGTTGCGCCAGTTGTTGTGCGGGTTATTGCTGCAAGTGCTGTATTGATACATAGCATTGGAGTAGAAGATGCTATTCCAGGAGTATTATTAGGCGCTACCGTAACGGATCTAATCGCTGTAGCATTTGCACATCCACCGGTTCCGGTTACTGTGTAAGTGATTGTAGCAGTTCCAGAGCCAACACCAGTAACCAAACCAGTGCTGCTATTTACTGTTGCAACCCCCGTGGCGTCTGATGTCCAAGCACCTCCAGCATTTCCACTGGTAGTAAATGTTGTAGTTCCGGCTACGCAAATGTTCTGCGTTCCGC
>JBBALS010000599.1:0-1111 GCA_040402915.1 Flavobacteriales bacterium | reverse complement strand
CACTGAAAAAACAGCATTTCGTTTATCAGGTGGGCGTGGACAAAGAACCGCAAACATCATCGAAGAAAACATTTCGTATTTAGCGAGTTCTAGAAAGTTGGTTTTGCAAACAAATGAAAGTGCTTTGGGGAAAGGTTATGGATTTCTTCCCGAAGTTGGATGGAATTCGGGATTGGGCTTGAATACTACTTTTTCAATTGGGGGTGAAGAAGGAAGCATTTCGGCTGATGTTTTTCAGACTTGGTTTGAACGTCAGGTAGTGATTGATGTAGACTTTTCGCCGCAGCAAATTGTCATATACAATCAAAATGGAAATTCGCAAGCGTTAAGTGCTCAAATCGATTACAATCAAACACTCAGTAAACGTTTTGATGTTCGAATTTCTTATAAGTATACTAATGCTCAAACACGCTATTTATCAGCGACTTTGCAAAGGCCATTTCAAGCATACAATCGAGTATTATTCAATCTTGCTTACCATTCAAGAAAAGACCTTTGGTTAATTGATGCGACTGCAAATTACGTTGGAAGTAAGCGTTTACCGAGTACGTTATCAAATCCAATAGAATTTCAAACATTTACTCAAACCCCCGATTATGTAAACGCTCATATTCAAATAACAAGAAACTTAAAACGATGGGCTGTTTACATTGGAGTAGAGAATTTATTAGATGTATACCAGCAAAACCAGATTATCTCTGCTAGTAATCCTAATTCACAATACTTCGATGCATCGTATTCTTGGGCACCTAATTTTGGAAGAATGTTCTACTCCGGATTCCGATTCAAAATCACAAATGAATAAATTGGTTTGATTGATTTTCAATACATTCGTTTTAAAATATTTCGGTTATGCGTTTACTATTCCCTTTCCCCTTTCTACTCTCAACTAAAAAACTTTCAACTTTAGACTTTCAACTTTCAACTAAAAAACTTTCAACTTTTCCCTTTCTACTTTCCCCTAAAAAACTTTTCCCTTTCAACTTTCCCCTTTCAACTAAAATCCTCTTCATCTTATTTTTCGTTCTTTCCTCATTTTCAATTAATGCTCAACCCCATTCGTTTGGTTGTCAACATTGGCGAAACTTGGGAGGGAAGCAACCGAAGATTA
>JBBALS010000598.1:0-1114 GCA_040402915.1 Flavobacteriales bacterium | reverse complement strand
ACCAATCCAGAAGCTGTAAAGGTTTTTGTGGATACGGTGAAGAATTTTAAGCATGCTTGATAGTTTGAAAAAACGAGGCAAAATTTCGTCATTTAAAACATAGTTCTCCCATCTTGACAAAATTTGTAAATTCGCATTCAAACTTAGCACAAACAAAATGAAGGCAAAGTACATCAATCTGTTCACAGACTTTGGATTCAAGAAAATATTTGGTGAAGAAGCAAGCAAACCCCTTTTGATTGACTTCTTGAATGCACTATTGCCTCAACCGAATAAAATTGTTGATTTAAGCTTTAAAAATACAGAGCAGCTTGGACAAACAGATGCTGATAGAAAGGCCATCTTTGATATTTATTGCGAAAATGAAGTTGGGGAGAAATTTATAGTTGAACTACAAAAGGCCAAGCAAAACTATTTCAAAGAAAGAACGATTTACTATTCAACCTTTCCAATCAGAGACCAAGCTGAAAAAGGCGAATGGAACTATAACCTCAAAGCCGTTTATTGTGTCGGAATTCTTGATTTTACTTTTGATGATTATGAGAGTGAGCCCGAGAGAAGTGAAGTGGTTCATACCATTAAACTGAAAAATCAAAACGGGAAAACCTTCTACGAAAAGCTGACTTATATTTATTTAGAGATGCCCAATTTCAAGATGGTAGAATCTGAATTAAATTCCAGGCTTGATCAATGGTTGTTTTTCATTAAAAACTTGGAGGATTTTCAATCGATACCATCCATTTTTTCGGATGAAATATTCACAAAAGCATTTGAGAAAGCCGAATTAGCAAAATTTGGGCAAGGCGATTTGGATAGTTACGAAAATAGCTTGAAGATTTATCGCGATTTAAAAGGAGTAATTGATACTGCTTTTGATGAAGGAAAACAAGAAGGCCGCCAAGAAATTGCAAGAGCACTTAAAGAAAATGGTGTGTCGTCAGAAATTATTATTAGATCGACAGGATTAACCGAAGGTGAAATAGATAATCTATAAGTCAAAGCGAATACTCGCAATTTGTTAAGTGCATTCGGTCCTAACCGACACATTGCCAATTTGGACCATGGATTATATCCCGACACCAATCCAGAAGCTGTAAAGGTTTTTGTGGATACG
>JBBALS010000597.1:0-1128 GCA_040402915.1 Flavobacteriales bacterium | reverse complement strand
TTGCATCGATTTCTGTATAATTGACAAACTCACTTACACTAGAACAACCATTTGGATTTATCAATTCCAAAGAATAATCACCAGTAATTGTTGGTTCAATACTAGATGCATTCTCACCGGGAATGGGATTTCCATTTGAATACCATTGATAGCTTCCTAACGAACTGGTAGACAAAATACCGTTAGATAAAGTAATAATTGGAATTTCGGGTGAATCGAGAACTTGAATGGAACTTTGTATCAATGTATCTGAAAACAAGGTATTTGATGCAATAAGCTGAATAGAATAAACGCCTGCATTTGGATAAGACACTAAGGGATTTATTTCTGTTGAATTGGATGGAACTCCGCCATCGAAAGTCCAAACATACGAAGTTGCATTGTTACTTGCATTGTAAAAAAGGATGGGAGAATTGGCGCACAAAGTATCTTGCTCGATGATGAAATTAGCCAAGGGACTTACCGTGATTGGATTGGTACAAATTCCCGAAACCTGAACATTATCCAAATAGAGGTTATTTCCTCCCGCATTGCAGGTTTCGAACTTTACTTTAATAGATGGCAAACCATCCCAAGCCGATAAATCGAGATTGAAACAATCCGGACCAGTGATTGAATTGGTGCACCAAGAACTGGAAGAATTGGGAGTAAAATTAGAAGGATACAATGAGCCCGTAACAAACGAACCCTGACCATCCTCGCCCAAGGATAAAACGCGCTGCCAATTGGAACCTTGGTCAGAACTAACGGAGATAATCAAGGAATCGGTAATGGTATTTGTTCGTCGACGATAGGCATATTCGAAGTACAATGAATTTAAAGTAGTTTCGGTCAGTGAAATGGAAGGACTAATCAGAAAATCGCGTTGCCCAATATTTTCTTGGTTGCTATAAATTTGGACGGAGGCCGCTTTTGATCCTGGCGATGTTCCTGCAATACTGCGAATTTCCCATGAATTTAACATATCCGGATTCTGGATAGTCCAACCCGAATTCTCGAATGAATCCAACTCGAATGTTTCTTTAAAAACCTGACGTATTCCTGAATTGTTGATGTCTACAAAAGATAAAATTTCTAGTGTATCATTTCCATTGGGTTTCGATACAATTAAGAGAACCGGAAAAACAC
>JBBALS010000596.1:0-1129 GCA_040402915.1 Flavobacteriales bacterium | reverse complement strand
AAGCTTTTACTTTTCTATATTTAGTTTTTTCCAATCCAGATAATTATCTCTATTGAGAAAACCGCCGGAAGGATAATTGTAAGGCGTCGCTCTGTTTAAAGATAATTACCGCTTAGGACTTAGATTTACCCTTTTAGCTAGCACTTGGATTTGAACCCATCGCTAAAAGGAAAGAACTGAACCTGTATCTAGCGCTCGGATTTGCCCGATGAACGTCTGGATAGCTCGCGAGTAATTTCACGATTAGCTTGCTTCTCCATAAGTGTGGCCCGTTTGTCATGGGCTTTCTTTCCTTTAGCTAGGGCTAACTCAATTTTCGCTATTCCATCTTTGAAATAAATAGAAAGTGGCACGAGTGTGAGACCGCCTTGTTTCGTATCAGCAGTCAATCTTTCGATCTCCTTCTTGTGAAGAAGTAATTTACGTTCTCTTCGTGGTGTGTGGTTATTCCATGTTCCTTCTGTGTATTCCGGAATATGAACACCGCTTAACCAGAGTTCGCCATTGTTTACCATTGCGAAACCATCAACAAGGGATGCTCGGCCTGCCCGAAGTGATTTAACTTCTGTTCCACTTAGAACAATTCCACACTCGAAAACCTCTTCAATGAAGTAGTCATGGCGAGCACTCTTGTTTTGCGCAATTAATTTCTTGCCCAGTTCTTTAACCATATTGACCACCCCATTTCGAAATTGATTTAATTTGCATTGCTAAGGATACGCGGGAAACACACTTATCTTTAACTAGCGAGGCTGCCTTATATCTTTATTGGGTGAATTATTTGTTGCTTATCGCGGATAAGCCGCTTAGAACTAACAGCGCTTTATTGATTGAGTCATTTTCAGGAACAAGTAGGTCCGGGGCTATTCCAACTTGATCTATGGTTTTTCCACTTGGGGTGCGGTATTTGCCGATAGTAACTTCAAGTTTAGATCCACCTGTTAAATCAATTATTTCTTGAACGGTTCCTTTTCCATAACTTTTTTCACCGAGAATAACGGCACGGTTACGGTCCTGAAGCGCCCCTGCAATTACCTCTGCAGCGCTGGCTGTTGACCTGTTGATTAAAACAGTCATAGGCGCGGAATCGGATTTCTTTTTAGTTGATTCCAGAACAACTTCTGAATCA
>JBBALS010000595.1:0-1130 GCA_040402915.1 Flavobacteriales bacterium | reverse complement strand
TATTTATGGAATTCAGGAAAAAATACACAAAGCATTGTGGTGAATTCGGATGGATTATACAGTGTACAAGTTTCAAATTCAAATGGATGTTCAGCAGGCGATTCGGTAAATGTAGCCTTCGACTTTTGTCTATCTGCTGAACAATTAGATCAGGAAAATATGCGCATTTACCCCAATCCTTCCGAAGGAAAATTTACGATTGAATGCAACTGGAATGATGCCCGCTGCCGTGTATTTTCACTTTTAGGCACCTGTGTTTATGATGCAATTTTAACATCGGGAAAACAAGAAATTGTATTACAATCTTCCGGAATTTATCTGGTGCAAATTGATCACGATGGCAGCTCAACAAGCCGGAAAATAATTATCAATGCGAACAATGTTATTCATTAAAATCAACTGAATAGCATGACCGAAAAAGAGAAAATGCTGGCTGGCGAAATGTACAACCCTGCCGATCAGGAATTGGCTGCCGAACGTTTACATGCACGAAAAATCACCAAAGCATTTAACGAGTGTGATCCATCGGATGTGCGCAAAAAAGACATTCTCTTAAGGCAACTCATCAACGCCAAAGGAAGCTTCCTTATCGAGCCCAATTTCCAATGCGATTATGGCTACAATATCCACATTGGAAAAAACTTTTTCGCCAATTTCAATTGTGTGTTTTTAGATGTGATGCCCATTACCATTGGAAGCAATGTAATGCTTGGTCCGGGCGTGCATATTTATACAGCAACGCATCCAACCAATCCGCAAGAACGCCTTACGTTTTTGGAATCGGGAAAGTCGGTTACAATCGGAAACAATGTATGGATTGGAGGTGGTGCCATTGTTTGTCCGGGCGTGAGTATTGGCGACAATTGCACAATTGGAGCTGGTAGCGTTGTAAACAAAGATATTCCCGCAAATAGTATTGCTGTTGGAAATCCATGTAAGGTGATTCGCAAATGTTAATCAATTTCACTTAAATAATTCTTCGTGCAAGTGGAGTTCCTTTCTGCGTTTGAACTACCAACATGGCAATAAATTTTGCAAGCGGCTCGATGTCCAAATCGACACTGGCTTTTTCGAGCGCTGCCATATATACCGTGCGTTGCTCAACGGGAATAATCGTCCACGGATATCCG
>JBBALS010000594.1:0-1130 GCA_040402915.1 Flavobacteriales bacterium | reverse complement strand
ACATACACATCTTGCTGAACAGGAGTTCCGTTATTGAAACCATCCCAGCCTTTTGCCCAGCTGTTACTTAGGAAAACCAAATGTCCCCAACGATCATAAATGCTCATTTCAAATCCGGATTCTGACATCCCAATGGCTTTCGGCATAAATACATCGTTCAATCCGTCAGAATTGCCTGGACTAAAAGATGTTGGAATATAGAATGATGTTAATCCACCAATATGAATGTTGTGATATGCGGTATCTGAACATCCAAAAGCATTTTCAACAACTAGCATAACTTCGTAGTTTCCAGAATCGCGGTAGGTATATGAAGTATTGCGATAATTAGATGTTCCTTGGTATGAATCGCCAAAGAAATAGGTGTAATTGTTTGCTCCAATACTGTGGTTATTGAATTCGATGGTGGGTTCATCCAATGAAACATCCGAATCAGAAACCGTGAAATTTGCCTGTGGAGAAGCATTTACTTGAATAACTCCATCCCAATTAATAATGGCACTACAACCAGCATCATCTTTAGCGGCCATCTCAATAGTATACGATCCTGACAAATTAAAACAAGGAGAAACATCTGCCCCAGAATAAAAAGCGCCATTGCTCATATTCCAATTAAAACTTGTTGCTGTCAAAGAAACTGCATGAAGACTAGTGCAAAATGGAGCACATCCCTCATTCGCATCGGCAACAATGCTAACAACCGGAATTTGATTTACATGAATAGTTATGGAATCTTGAGCCACACATCCCGAAGTATCTTGAACTGTCACGGTATATGTGTTAGTTTCAGATGGATTGGTCATAAACTCAGCACCTGTTACACCATGATCCCAGAAAAAACTATAGGCATTGTGAATTCCGTTTGTACGCGCTGATAATTGAGTTTCTTCACCTGCACATAGTAACGTATCGCCATCAATGAAGACCGAAAATGGAGGCGCAGAAACCAAACTTTCATTCATGGAGATAGAACATGCATTTTGATCAGTAATCGTCACTTGATAATTCCCAGCGAGCATTCCACTTAATGTTGAATTCACTCCTCCTGAGTTCCACAGATAACTGTATGTTCCAATACCGCCTTGAACATTAAGCTGAATAGATCCATTTGCTGAATTGCAACTTGGATG
>JBBALS010000593.1:0-1134 GCA_040402915.1 Flavobacteriales bacterium | reverse complement strand
TATTGAAGATTACACTGAAACCAGGCCTATGTAAGGAGTCCCGTGAAACTATTTTCTTCAGAGAGTATTCCAGAAACCAATGGAGATCTTGGTGAGGGTTTACTTTGGGATGAGCGCAACGAAACAATCATGTGGGTCGATGCCTTCAAGAAAATCATTAATGTTTGGAACCCAGCAACTAAAAACCTGAAGTCACAAGAATTTGATTCAATTGTTACCTCAATAGCTAAGCGCGAATCTGGGGGATATGTCGTAGCGGCAGGTTTGAAACTCATAGAACTTGATAACGATCTCAAAGTTACAAAGTCCACGCCACTTGAAATGCCCTTCGATAATGTTCGAACCAATGACGGCAACGTAGATATCAATGGCAATTACTGGGTTGGCGCTTTCGCTAATGATGCCAAGCTCCATCAAGGAAATTTACGACGAATCTCGCCGAATCTTGGCTCCAAGGTTTTCTTAAAAGATATAACTATTGCAAACGGCATGGATTGGTCACCTGATAACAAGATTTGCTACTACATCGATACGCCTACTAAGAAAGTAAGCCGTTTTAAATTCAACACGGAAACCTCTGAACTCGAAGGCGAACTAGAAGCGATAGATGTAAGTCAATACTCCGGTGCGCCCGATGGAATGTGTGTAGATGCACTAGGCAATCTTTGGGTTGCATTTTGGGGCGGTGGATGCGTTAGAAGTTTCGCGCCAAGTGGGGAACTCCTTGCACAAGTTGATGTAGCAGCAACTCTCGTTACAAATTGCGCATTCGGTGGACCTGATCTTTCGACGCTATTCATAACGTGTGCAGTTGCAAGTTATGAGAATTTCGTAAAAGGCGAAGAACCACTCGCAGGTTCATTATTTAAAGCAGATGTCGGTACACAAGGCCGGTTGCAAAATAATTTTGCAGGATAAGTAAAGTAACTTACTTGTTCTTATCCATAACCAAATAGAACTCGGCCAAATTCCACTCACCAGAAACGCCACCTTCTTCAACTGATTCATAAGTAAGGTCTGTTAAATGCACCTTGCCTTTAACCCCAATTGCCTTATCAATTGCAACATTCACATTGACAAATTCAAAGGTTCCATTTGCGCAATCCGGATTGCAATCATTTGCAAAATATTCAC
>JBBALS010000592.1:0-1137 GCA_040402915.1 Flavobacteriales bacterium | reverse complement strand
GAAAACTGGAACGCTCTTTACTGGAATGTATTTATCTGGGAATGAATTCTTTGCCGGCGCTTCGGCAATAATGAAACGGCCAGATCCAGATATTTTTATTGAAGTGTCAATTGAAAGATAGAGAACATCAGTTGGTCCGCTAAATACAGTTTTGCGCCCCGTTAGCTTCTGGCTTTTTGTTTCGCCATCTAAAACATAATCAACAACGATGCCTTCGCCTTCAAGTGGCCAAATTAATCGCTCAACTTTGTCCGCAGCGATCTCAAAAGTTTTACCTGGAGAAAGTGTGGCAACTCTTGTGCCAGTGTGCTTCCAGCCAGGAAGTTTGTCGTTGACGATTACATCCCAATCGCCGGACGCGAGTTCACCCTTCTTGTAGAAATAGCGGGGTTTACTCATGGGCCAATTCTCTCTTGAATCATTCCTAAATTGCGGCTATTGTTTTGGAGCGGTCCAATCCTAACAGCGGAGCGCAACTATTTACTAGAGGAATTGGGTTTAAAACAATGGCCAAGATTGCAGTGACCGGATCCAATGGATTCGTTGGAGGCAATATTGCAAATATGTTGCTGGCCGCTGGTCACGAAGTAATTGGATTAGTTCGAAGCCAACCAGAAAAAACTCTGCCTTGGAAAACTACCGTTACAGATTTATCGAGCATCGCTTCAATTGCCGAAGCTACAAAAGGTTGCGCCGCAATTGTTCACAGCGGCATCGCAAATGATTTCAACAAGTTACAACAAAATCGGGAATATGCATATGACTCATTTGTTGGGCTGACTCAGAGAGTTACACATGCGGCCAATAACAATGGCACCCAGATTATTTATATTTCAACTGGTTGGGTCATGGATGGCGCTGGCCACATGGCGCTGGAAAGCGATACCGGGAATCCAGTTAATTTCTATGGCGTTCTAAAATCATTAGGTGAACAAGTGATTCGCGATTTGGCACCAGACACTGGTGTGATTGCAAGAGTCGATGGCGTTATGGGAATTCATCAGACTTTGGAAGTTGGACCACGAACTCAAGATGTTGGCTTCGGATATTTCGCATCTGCTTTAGTTGCCGATTTAAAGGGCGGAAAAACCTTTACAGTATTTGGTGGCGAATTAGTAAATAAAGTAACTGCTCCTT
>JBBALS010000591.1:0-1144 GCA_040402915.1 Flavobacteriales bacterium | reverse complement strand
TCTGTCCCGCCTGCCGCGGGGGCACCTTTACACAGTTAATTTAACACTACCTTTTGTAAACGTCTCTCCTTGTAAACTTAATCAGGATTCCAATTTTGAATTAACGTGTATCCAATTCTAAGTTCAGTATTATTACTATTTAACTTAAATCGTCAATCTATATGAAATTCAACATACTATTCAGCATCATTTGTCTATTTACTTTATCCTCATCGATAAATGGTCAAAATAAATCAAATAAACTCAGTGTGTATTTTCCTACAAACGGATATGAACTTGATGCTGCATCAATCAATACATTGGAATTGAACATTCCTATTTTAAATGTGGATTCTATATATGTATATGCATTTTGCGATAATCGTGGTTCGGAGGAATTTAATTTTGTCCTGTCGGAAAAAAGAAAAGATGCCGTTCTAACCTGGTTGAGAAATCAACCTATGGTTAATGGTCTGCCATTTATGATCAATTCCCAAGGTTTCGGGGAATTGAAACCCATCAATACAAACAGAACTGAATTGGATTGGAAATTTAATAGGCGAGTGGATGTGATTTGGACTTTAAAACCAACTGCTTCAAATAAAGAAGTTGTTCCAATAAAACCGAAAGAAAATCAAAAAGATTCAATACGATTAAACTTAAAAGAGCAAATAGAAAAAAGCAAAAAATCGGGAGTTTCATTGGTATTACCGAATATCAATTTTATTGGTGGTCGCGATGAATTTCGGGAAGAATCGTATGAGAGTTTAAGGGAATTGCTCACTATTATGAAGGAGCAAACCGATTTGAAAATCGAAATTCAAGGTCATGTATGTTGCACCGATGGTCGTGATGGTCCGAACATTTTAACTGGAAAAGGGAATCTATCGGAAGACCGAGCCAAAGCTGTTTTCGATTACTTAGTGCGAAATAGCATTGCCGAAAAGCGCATGCGATATAAAGGTTATGCTGGGATGAAGAAGTTAGTTGAACCCGAGTTATCTGAAGCTGATCAACAAAAAAACCGACGGGTGGAGATTCAAATATTAAGCGAATAAAAAAACGCCGATAAAATTAATTACCGGCGTTTTCAATGAATCGTATTTCTATTTATGCATCAATACGTGCATATTTTGCATTTTTCTCAATGAACTCGCGGCGAGGA
>JBBALS010000590.1:0-1146 GCA_040402915.1 Flavobacteriales bacterium | reverse complement strand
TATGAATTATTCTGGCAATTTAAACAAAACGCAGTTATTATTAGAACTTAGCCATATTAATCATTAATAATCAATTTACCTTATTAAGTATTGTATCAATCCCTCACTCTTCCCCATCCAAGTGTGCGAAGCATCCAGTCGGGTAGGGGTTTTTCAGATCCGCGTTTCTTTAGATCGAGGTACCAACCAATTTTCTTGACCAAGGGGATTTTATGTGTTTGCACAAATTCGATGAGCGTTCCATCGGGATCTTCTGTATAGGTGAAATGTCCGGCAGCTTCACCCATATCGAAACTGTCTTTGCTGTTTACGGTGAATGGTGAACCTTTGGAGGCACAATTTTTTTCCAATGCTTCCATGTTATTTACATCGAAACAGACATGGATGTATCCCAAATCTCCCCAATAACGACCTTCGAAAACTTTTCGTCCTTGGTGTGACATGCTCTGCACCAATTCAATTTCGACTGCTCCTAATAAACGACTAAATGCGCCACCAAATGAAGGTTCTGGGCGTAAAAGCACACGGCGATATTGGCCTGAACCCAATTCGGGTGCTGGACCCGATTGATCAAATACAATTGAATTAAATCCAAGTGTTTCTCGATAAAACTTCAAGGATTTCTCCATCTCCGAAACGCCGATTTGTACTCCGGTTATTCCGCCATTCAGGTGTTTTCGTTTATCGAACCAGTTTAGTCCGGGTGTAAACGTAAAACGATTTCCATACGGATCGTTCAAATGAAAACGAGCGCCACCATCGGGTGTTTTAAATAGGTCGGAGGGTTTTAATCCTTTTGCTTTGTAGTTTGCATGAGCAGCCGCAACATCGCGACATTTCATTAAAATTCCGAAAATGCCTAAATCGCCGGGTTGCACTTCAAACGAAGCGGCTTGCGGGATGCGTTCGGTGTATTGCCAAATCTCGAATCCTCCGCCACCCTGCATATTCATCGCGAGAATCGCATAGCGTTTACGTGCTTCATTGCCAGTGTAACGAACCATCAATTCGGCAGTAGATGCATCTTTGAAAACAGGAACATCCATCCCCAAATTTCTTCGATACCAGGTAAATGCTGCTTCTGCATCCTTCACACCAATTCCCACTTGTTGAATTCCGCTTAATAATGATGTTACTTGAGACATA
>JBBALS010000589.1:0-1153 GCA_040402915.1 Flavobacteriales bacterium | reverse complement strand
TAGTAACCCAGTCAAGAAGGTACGAATACCAGTCAATAAGAATCGAGAGATAGAGCCTTTAACTATCGAAGAGGTAAAGCGATTACTCGAGACCTATAGGGATACTTATATGTCTGCTCGACTTCATATCGCTTTGCTCTGTGGATTAAGACAAGGTGAAGCACTGGGACTTCGCTGGCAAGATATTGATTTGGTTAATGGCGTACTGGAAGTCCGCAATCAGATTCAAATGATTGATGGAAAGTTGCAGCTAACTGGGCTCAAAACTGAACGCTCAAGGCGCTCACTAGTACTTACTGCGGGGTCCCTTGAGTCCCTCAAACTGCATAGAAGGTTCGTTGAAGAAATGCGTATTGGATACGGTAGCCAGTGGCAAGAAAATGATCTGGTGTTTCCATCCATTGATGGCTCCCCTAAACAATCCACAATTGATTTCAATGATTGGAAGAGGGCTCTACGACTATGCGGTATAGCGAAGAGACGTTTACACGATGCGAGACACACAGCTGCAACGCTTATGTATGGGCAAGGAGTAGGCATAGAAGTTATTAGCAGGGCTTTAGGGCACTCTTCCAGTGCCATTACATCAAAGTTATATGTCCATTCCGCTATTGAGCCGCTACGTCTTGCTGCTGAAAAAATGGAAAAACTCCTGATTGATATGGGGTAGTCGCCCTTAGTTTTACTTGTCCCTATTGAAAATTCATAGATGTGTCTACCCAGCACTTTTGAAAGATACGCTCTATATTCGAGTTATCAATTAAGAACAAGCCACTGCTAAGGATTTTCCTAAATTTGGGAATATTTTGAGTCGGTTTTGATGTTACACAGATTGCAAGCACCTTCCCGCAAGTGCTTTCAAGAATTGAAATGGCACGTTGACAGGGAAGTATTTATGGATAGAAAGCAATTTAGTTTCGAACTGAAAGCTAGCCTTCGGGTTGGCTCAAAAAGAAGAATTAAGTTTTGGAGCTTTAGCTTTAGTCGATCTACTCGACGAGGCTCCAACTCTGGCACTTTTCAGGAGTCTCACAACTCTAGATAAGTGTCAAAAAAGTGAGAGTGCGAGTGACTCACTGGCGAGCAATTGTTATCAACTCGGACCAACTTGGTAATTGGTTAAACCTGCGTTTGAGGCAGTTCCTTTCGGCTG
>JBBALS010000588.1:0-1161 GCA_040402915.1 Flavobacteriales bacterium | reverse complement strand
CAATTCATGTTTGGGATCCAGATAAATACGACTTTCTATCCCGAATTTACTTGCCCGGTCATTAAATCCATAAGCGAAATATCCACCGATGCCGAAATATTTTGAAAGCTGATCATTTGTTATTCCCCCAGCGCCCAATCGAAATCCTTCATAATTATTGAAACGCAGTATGCGGTTAATCTCTAAATCGAACCAGCGAATTGGAATGTAGCCACGAATCAAGGCTTCAAAACTTTTTAGTTTGCGTTCGATGTTCTCTGCCTTCGAGAGACTATCAAGATATTTATAAGTTCGTATTTCTCGTTCACCAAGTTCCTCAATACGCACATCTTTCCAAAACAAACTATCTTTTTGGGAAGCATCCTTTTTCACATCCAACTCAACTTCATCAAATAGTTTTGCCGATAACCTTGGATTGATTTTCACATTTTTAATGTACGTCCGACTCTCTCCAAACGTCTTTTGTCCAGTAAGTTGGATGTTTAGAAATTCGATATCAGTATTGAGTTGCTCAGGAAACCAATATCCATTTTCATCCCGTTTGTATTGTTGTTGAACAGTCATTTGCATCGTGCTGCTTTCCTCGTTGGGAGATGCTATGATATTCTGAATGGCATAATCGGGAGCCGAAACATAAATTACACCTTTCAATCCTTCAATGGTTGCGTTTTTTCGGGGCTTAAATCGAATCACATAAATACTATCACGCCCTTGAAAAAGGGTGTCTTCCAAAACAAACGAATACACATCTTCGCTGTTTTTACTAATCGGATTGAGCAGTTTCTTGCCATCGAGTTCAATCAATGGTGCATAAAAACCGAATGGCTGAAATTGTAACGCAAGCATGAAAATGGATGCTTCCTTCATTCCCGAAACCCGTGATGCAAGCACATTTTCTTTCACTTTCCCTTTGCGAAACAGGCGCTCGTTCGATGATTCAATCAGGAAAATATGCTGTTGTTGCAAGAAGCTATCAACCCTAAAAGATTTCCGAATATCCTCATCGTTTTTTGCTGCAAAGGTTGTGTCCTTTCGACCTGTTAAAACGAGTTTGTTATAGGTATTGCAGCTGTATGAATCGTAGTTTTCTGGGTCATGGATCTTTCTGTTTTGCCAGGTTTGACGAATAATTCGATGCGCCGGATTTTCACCTGCTCGTAC
>JBBALS010000587.1:0-1169 GCA_040402915.1 Flavobacteriales bacterium | reverse complement strand
TGACAATCCGAATTATTAGGGAAACCCCAGTTCCCCTTCCCAGGTGCAACATACAGAAAAGCGCAAAACGCTTATGCATTTGAAATATTTATATACGTTTAAAAACGATTAACTCGGGAGGCCATCAACTGGCTGAAGCGAATGCATTGAAATCTTTATCTTATCGTGAATACAAACCGAAATTATCAACAAGCCTGTTCAAAATAAATGTCCGTCCATGGCATTTTGAATTTGTATTTGACAATCCGAATTATTAGGGAAACCCCAGTTCCCCTTCCCAGGTGCAACATACATAAAAGCGCAAAATGATTATGCTTTTGAAACGTTTATATACGTTTACATTAAGTTAAAATCACGTCAAACTCTTTATTATTGAACTCTTTATGGATTTACAACCACCCTGAAATTCACATCAGCATCTATTGTTCCTGGCTCAAAACTTCCATCTTTCCCATTAGGTTGATGCTTTAAAACGACTCTTAAAACACCACTGGATGATTGAACAGTTTGAATATTCGATGTTAATCCGAGAGCTAAAGGAGGTGAATTGGTATCGAAATCGGTAATATTCACATTGAAATTACTTCCTAATGAAGTAGACGGATAATAAAAAATGCGATGGTAATTGGCACGCTCCTGAACTTCAGCTTTAATGTCTTCTGCAGGCGATTTTGTTTCATCTAAGAAAAATAGTTCCGCGCGATAAAGTGTTGAATCCTTCACATTTAAAATAGCCAAACTGGTGTCTGGCGGATTGGTATCATTGGGTGTTAAATCGCGCCAAGTGGCATTAAGTGTATCAGCATTATCGCTGCTAATTAAACGCAACGATATTGTGGTCAGTAATTCATTTTCAGGAAGTGGAGGCGTAACTTCCTCCTCTTCTTTTTTACAAGCAGATGCACTAATGATAAGAGGTACAATTGCCAATAAAACAAGTGATAATTTGAATGATGTCATGATTGTTTTTTGTTAAAAGTTAAATGGGACATTTAGGCGAATTGCAATCGAACGTCCTTGTTCATCGCTGAAATAGCGAAATCGATTGAGGTAATCGCGGTAGCTTGTGTTTAAAATATTGTAAATGGAAAATCCAAGGTCGACAGGATGTTTTTTTCCAATACTAAAACCAGCATCAAAATTAAAAAGGCAATATGCATTGGGAGGCG
>JBBALS010000586.1:0-1169 GCA_040402915.1 Flavobacteriales bacterium | reverse complement strand
GGATGAGTCGCAAGAATTCCCGCGCGACATTTTCCGCAAACTCGGTGAATTGGGCTTAATGGGTGTTCTTGTTCCTGAAGAATATGGCGGAGCAGGTTTCACCTATACCGAATATGTGACAGCCATCATCGAATTAAGCAAAATCGATCCTTCCATTGGACTTTCCATGGCGGCTCATAATTCATTGTGCACTGGTCATACCCTGATGTTTGCCAATGAAACTCAAAAGCAAAAATATCTTCCAAGATTAGCAAGTGGCGAATGGATTGGCGCTTGGGGACTTACAGAACCTAACACCGGTTCGGATGCGATGCGTATGAAATGCGTTGCACAACAAGATGGCGATTATTGGGTAATTAACGGAACTAAATGCTGGATCACACATGGTATCAGTGCAGAACTTGCAGTGGTAATTGTGCGCACCGGCGAACTTCTTGATTCACATGGCATGACGGCTTTCCTTATAGAACGAGGAACTCCGGGCTTCATGGCTGGAAAGAAAGAAAATAAATTGGGAATGCGTTGTTCTGAAACCGCCGAAATGATTTTCGATAATTGCCGCGTTCACAAAGATCAGATATTAGGAAAAGTAGGTGACGGATTTATTCAGGCCATGAAGATTTTGGATGGTGGTAGAATTTCTATTGCGGCTTTATCATTAGGAATTGGCAAAGGTGCTATTGAAGCAGCCATCCGCTATTCGAAAGAACGCGAGCAGTTTGGTCAACCAATTAGTAATTTCCAAGGCATCAGCTTTAAATTGGCCGAAATGAGCACGCGTTATGAAGCATCAGAACTTCTTACGTTTTATGCTGCCGATTTGAAAAACCGCGGTCAACGTGTTACAACGGAATCAGCAATGGCAAAGCTTCACGCTTCCGAAATGTGTGTGTATGCATCCAATGAAGCTGTTCAGATTCATGGAGGTTACGGATACACCAAAGATTTCCCAGTGGAGAAGTATTACCGCGATTCAAAATTATGTACCATTGGAGAAGGAACATCCGAAATTCAAAAGGTGGTAATTGCCAAAAATATCCTTCAGTAAAAACTTCCTTTTTTCTTATCAAAAGCCGCTCGTGTAATTCACATGTGCGGCTTTTTGCATTTCATCATTCCCAAAAATAATTTTAGAAAAATCAATTTTCATGTAACCTTCATGGGTTACA
>JBBALS010000585.1:0-1188 GCA_040402915.1 Flavobacteriales bacterium | reverse complement strand
ATAATAAGGTCTTTACTTATGCAGCGGGTTACCGGATTTAAGATGCGCGCTCACGATTGCCTTAACAAACCATGACTCTGGCGAAAACTATTTTATAATCATTAGAAAGTTGAAAGTTTGAAAGTTAAAAGTTATAGCGCTTTGATGAAGCCTCAAAGCATTTTTGAAATTTCCTCTGCTTGATTGAATAACAATTCAAAATCTTACTCATTTATTTTACCAAGTTCTCTGGCCAGAATAAGCACTGAACTAATCTGGCCGCAAGAACCTTTTGTAATGTAAAGAAAGTAGGCAAATTCTTTATTCCCTTTACGCTCAGAGCCTTCGGCTATTTTATTCATAATATTCAGACGCACGTTGAATCTGGTCTTTAAATCCAAAATCTTTGCTATGTTAAAGCAAACGATAAATCATCACTGAAAAAATCTTTCGCATTTTGCCATGCAATGATATCTTCAAACCTTTCCATACGCATAAATCTTTACTTTCAACTTTCAACCATTGCTTTTTGCCAGCCTGTTAGTTGTTTTGAAACTTGTTCTACAGATTCATTTATTTTAACGAATTTATCTAAGCTTATCTGTTTCATATCTTTCATTACTCTTATTAATAACCGTATAACTTCTATTTGTTCTCTTGCAGTTTTTAATACATCTTCTTTATCCTGCTTTGAATTTGCCCGGTAAATGAGCGTGAGTAAATCTATAGTTTCTTTTTTAAGGCTCTCGCCAACAGTGTATTTATACTCCTTACCAAATTCTTTGGTGAACTGAAAAATTGCAATTAATAAATCATAAGTTGCTTTATAAACAGGTAATTCACTGAATAATGCCATTTTATTAATTCATCATAAATACATTAATAACACAAAAATACAATTTAACCTTTTGCCTCTTTTCAAATTAAAATTCGCCCCTCCGGGGAATTATCAAATAATCAAATAATCAAATAAATTAATCCCTGAGGCAGCGAACAGACAAACCGCCCCGCTCATCGTAGTCGTACTGGCCTGCAGTGCCACTGCTATAGGTCAGGCCGCGGCCCCAGGCGTAGCCAGTATCGTTCTCCGTAGAACTCCACCAGTAACCGCTGCTGCCAACATCGCTGAAACCACCATCGTTGCCGCTGCGGTAGCCTCCCGGGAGACCTGAAAAGCCGCTTTCATTGGTAGCATCAGTATTGGGGCTT
>JBBALS010000584.1:0-1189 GCA_040402915.1 Flavobacteriales bacterium | reverse complement strand
ATTGTAAAAACTAGGCGGTAAATCCCAAAAAGGCAATAGATTTCTCAGAATAAGGGCTACCGTGGAGTTATGAGCAATCAAATTCAGACTTTAATCCAGGTAGAACTCGAAGATCGCAACCGTCTAACGGCATTCTTTCGATTAATAATCGTGATGCCGGTAGCCATCTACTCAAGCGCATTTGCCATCGATTCGATGTCAACGGACACCTGGGGTTACAGCTTGGGTGGCTTGATAGTTCTGCCTACTTTCTTGGCCCTGGTATTTCGCGGCATTTACCCAAGTTATGCGCTGGCATTTAACCACGCCTTAATTTCACTTGAAACTCGAGTCAACGCATATGCACTACTGCTGACCGATGACTATCCATCGATTGAAGAAAATGACATTGTAAAAATTACCTTGCCTGAGGTCGGCAATGGTTCGCAGCTCAGCCGAGTAATGCCATTGTTCAAGTGGTTCTTGGCTATCCCGCTTTACTTTATGGCAATAATTTATCTTGCTTACGGAATTTTCTTAACACTCTTTGCCTGGTTTTCGATCTTGTTTAGCGGCAAATATCCAGTTTGGTGTGCTGATGCGATGGTGGGAATTCTAGCTTTCTACAATCGCATTTACGGTTACGCCTTTATTTTAGTGACCGATGAATATCCCTCCTTCTCGTTGTAGTAAATAAACTAGATAAATGTCGAAAGCTCCAATCGCACGCGCGAAAATGCAGCGGATTACCGCCGAAATCTCCGCAATCGATAAACGCTTTGCCAAAGTAATAAGTGAGAGTCCGCTCTGCACAATTGGCAGTTCAGTTTCACCAGAGAGCAATTTTCAATCTCTTGTCGCTTCAGTCATCTCGCAACAGTTAGCTGTTAAAGCGGCAGACACAATTCATGGCAGATTAAATCAATTAGCCAAAGGTCAGATCACTCCAGTGCGCATTGCTAAATTAAGTGATGCTGCTCTACGTGAAATTGGCGTATCTGGTGCTAAAGCCAAAACTATTCAGGGCTTAGCTCAAGCATCCCTAACAAATAGCGTGCCGATTGAAAATCTGCATGAACTCAGTGATGAAGAAGTGTTTACGGGGTTAACTTCGCTTTGGGGAATCGGCCCATGGACCGTTGATATGTTCATGATGTTTCAATTACACCGCTTAGATATCTGGCCAACAGGTGATTTAGGAGTTCGCCGG
>JBBALS010000583.1:0-1192 GCA_040402915.1 Flavobacteriales bacterium | reverse complement strand
ATTTTGATGGCAACTGTGAAAGGCGATGTGCATGATATTGGAAAAAATATCGTTGGTGTTGTATTAGGTTGTAATAACTACGAAGTGATTGATATGGGCGTGATGGTTCCGTATCAGAAGATTTTAGACAAGGCAATTGAAATCAATGCCGACATCATTGGATTGAGTGGATTAATTACGCCATCCTTGGATGAAATGGTTACGGTTGCCCGTGAAATGGAAAAGCAAGGATTTAAAATTCCACTATTGATTGGCGGTGCAACAACATCCAAAACGCATACTGCTGTAAAGATTGCTCAAAATTATTCAGGGCCAGTTGTTCACGTTTTGGATGCATCGCGTTCGGTTCCTGTGGCCGGTTCTTTATTAAACCCCGATTTGCAACCCGATTTTATGTCGGCTTTGCATAAAGAATATGAAACGATTCGTGTGCAACATGCAGGTCGTGTTTCTGCGAAGGAATTGATTTCAATAGGAGCAGCGCGTGAAAATCGGATTCCCATTGAATTTAAATCAACCGATATTCAAAAGCCGAGTTTTGTTGGAACGAAGACTTTAGTAAAATATGATTTAGCAGAATTGGCTTATTACATCGATTGGACACCATTTTTCGCAACCTGGGAATTGTATGGAAAATATCCAGCTATTTTAACCGACGATGTTGTAGGTGTTGAAGCAACAAAACTATTTGCCGATGCGCAGGAAATGCTTTTTGAAATAATAGCTGAAAACTGGATTCAAGCCAATGCTGTTGTTGGTCTTTGGCCAGCTAATTCGGTTGGTGATGATATCGAGATTTATACGGATGAATCTCGCTCAGTTGTATTAGAAACAGTGCATAATTTGCGTCAACAAAACAAAAAAACTTCTGGTCAGGCCAATTATTGTTTGAGTGATTTTATTGCACCAAAATCGACTGGAATAGCCGATTATATTGGAGGATTTGCGGTAACTTCCGGATTGGGAATCGAAGAACATGTAGCAGCTTTTGAAGCCAATCACGACGATTACAATGCCATTATGTTGAAAGCGTTGGCCGATCGTTTTGCTGAAGCATTTGCCGAACGTCTTCACCAACGTGTTCGTCAAGAATTCTGGGGCTATGCATCCAACGAGAAGTTGAGTAGCGAAGAGTTAATCACAGAAAAATATCAAGGAATTCGACCTGCTCCAGGTTATCCAGCTTGTCCAG
>JBBALS010000582.1:0-1192 GCA_040402915.1 Flavobacteriales bacterium | reverse complement strand
AAAGTGCGTCCGACAGACGAGAAGATTGCCTCTGAAATCACTTACAACAAATATGATATTTTTAAGAAATTGTATTATTTATATATGCTTTCTGGTGTTTTTATGTTGATTTTTACCATTTTAAATATCTTTTTTGAAAAGAAAATCATTAGAATAATCATCAATGGGTTTCATATTTTGATAGCCTTTTTCTTTGCACTGCACACCACCGGATTAATTTTTAGATGGTACATTTCTGGTCATGCGCCATGGAGTGACGCCTACGAATCGATGATTTATGTGGCTTGGGCAACTATGTTTTTCACTTTGGCTTTTGATATAAAATCGAAGTTAACAGTGGCTTCTGGAACTTTCGTCGCTTCCATGATTTTGATGATTGCACATTGGAATTGGATGGATCCTGCCATTGCAAATCTTCAGCCAGTTTTAAACTCTTATTGGCTAATGATTCACGTTGCAGTGATTGTTGCAAGTTATGGCCCATTTACACTCGGAATGGTTTTGGGCTTAGTAGCTTTGATTTTGATGTTGTTTACCAACGAAAAAAATAAAGTGAAAATGAATTTGAACATTCAAGAAATTACTTACATCAACGAAATGGCTTTAACCATCGGATTGGTAATGCTGACCATTGGAAATTTCCTCGGAGGACAATGGGCCAACGAAAGCTGGGGCCGTTATTGGGGTTGGGATCCAAAAGAAACATGGGCACTGATTAGTATTATGATTTATGCTTTCGTTATTCATGCTCGATTTGTTCCGGCTTTGCGTGGAAAATGGATTTACAATTTGATGAGCGTCTTGGCTTTTTATTCTATTATGATGACTTATTTCGGAGTGAATTTCTATCTCACAGGTTTACATTCTTACGCCAGTGGAGACAAAGTGGTTACGCCTAATTTTGTTTATTATTCATTAGCAATTGTAACTGTTTTGGCAATTTTTTCTTATGTTAAAAACAGCAAATATTTAAAAAGATAATTTTTATAAATGGCAAAAGTAATTCCCTTTAAAGCAGTTCGTCCGACAAAAGACAAAGTCAGTTTGGTAACTTCGCGTTCTTTTGACGAATATTCTGCTGCGGAATTGGCATCACAACTCGACTTCAATCCGTTTTCTTTTTTACATGTTTTGAATCCAGCTTATGTAAATCAGCAGAAAATTGGTTTAGAAAAAAGATTCAAACTAGTAG
>JBBALS010000581.1:0-1199 GCA_040402915.1 Flavobacteriales bacterium | reverse complement strand
TAGAGTTCTTCCGACCGTTTTCTTGATTCATAGAAGGGCTGGGTAAGATCGTAGTAACGAATATTCTTTGAATTTAAATAATCCCGAAAGCCACCGTAGAAATTCGTATTGGTATGATGTAGCTTTGGGGGAATCAGAATCAAAATCAGCTCATACTTTCGTTTCTTAGCGTCGTTAAACCAAAGATCTAAAGCCTCGCGATTTTTCTTACTTACCTCAGCAGTGGCATACCCTTTATCTTTACCATAGTTGACGCCTTCGCTGATGCCGTAAATAGTAGCCAGTTCTTTTGGTTTGGTTTGTTTGATGCCAATCTTTAGTAAGTTCCATGAAAGGGAGTGGCTATCTAGCCAGGCATCAAGGCGTACTTTCCAGTCTTGTGATTTAGGATTGATGCCGGCAAGAATATCTTTTTGAATTTGATCCATATCTCTGGGTACCAATTGAAATTGGCCAGGATCAAATTTATACGTATCTACCTCGTAACCCTCTATGACAGTCGTATGCGGATATGCATAATCATTGGCTACATCATTTTCATAAAAAGTAAGAATGACTCTTTTAGGAGGGTGCCCAATTAGTTTTTCAGTACGCTGAAATTTTTCAAATTGATGTTTTTGTCCGGAATGGATAATTCCGCACTTAACGGTAAATCTGCCACTAGTCTTTTCATAAGTTGAAGGAATATTTTGTTCATAGTTTCCATATCCCCAGGCAAAAGAATCGCCTGCAAAGTAATCATAGGATTTGGCGGCTTTGATTTCTGCCAAAGTATGGTGATCAAAACACCCTATATCATTTGAAAATATTGGGAAACTACCATCAGCCATATTGAAAGCGACAGGTGCTATATTTTTCTGAGTGTCAAAGCCCATAACAGGGTCAGCAACGTTATATCCACGTGGAAAATAATGTACTGCTGCATTTAGCTTCTCTTGAAATCGATTCTTTTTGTAGGCTGGTACAAAAGCAATGCCTTGGCTTGGTGAGCTTATGTAACTTATAAGATCAACTGTAATCAAAGTGCCGATGATTACTATGGTAAAGACTAAACAGTTTTGAATGATCCTTTTAAAAGATAGCATGGGTGAATAGCATAATTAGGGGTAAATTTCAGCAGACGACGATTACTCCGTCGCCTTCCACTCCCCACTCTTGCCACCACTCTTTTCTAAGAGTTTGACCTCACTCATCACCAT
>JBBALS010000580.1:0-1199 GCA_040402915.1 Flavobacteriales bacterium | reverse complement strand
AACGCCTAGGTTCACGCCTAGGAACAACATTTGTTGATGGCGGTATCCACCCACGCTTTGGTACACGTAACTTCACAGCCCCTCTTCTTGATAGAAAATACATCGAAGTTGTCTGCCCACTTGATCACCCAGCAACAGAACAAACACCTTGGGGTAAAGCAGTTTCAAAGAAAGCACAAGAAGGCGGCGGCTGGCTCACTTGGGTATTTAGCACCAAAGACATTGCACCAATCGAAGAAAAGTTCGGTCGCAAAGCAGTCGATGGCCACCGCACACGCCCAGACGGAACAGACCTTAAGTGGAAGCAAATCGGTGTTAAAGAAATCACCGATTCAAGAGAGCTTCCGTTCTTCATCCAATGGCTAACTGAAGATCATCCATCAAAAGATGGAAATGCAACCGTAAGGATTGAAAAAATTGAGATAGCCGATGAGAATCAATTGTCAGACTCTTGGTTCAAAAGCGAGATTTTATCTGAAATATCCCCAATCAAAATTGACTGGGTAAAGAGAGATACCCTTGACTCCAGCACAGGCATCACCAAAATTACATTTCAACTTTCGAATCAAAGTATAGAAATTGACTAAATAGAACAGTAAGTTAAATCAACCTAAGGCGTATAAATTCTTTAGATTCAAAAAATTGAAAGAAATCAATTATGTTAGGTAGAACAAATAACGCCACATGGTAAAATTTATTATGGAAAAAGAGTGGATAAAGCTGAGTTTATCCCCCGGCGACCTCATCCCTGACTCAATAACTGAAATTGTGGTAAATGAACACACAGTAGGGTTTTTGAAAAAAACAAAAAACAATGAATTAATCGCCTTCCAAAACAAATGTAGCCACATGGGCGACCCCCTTTCGCTCAAAGAAGAAAAGATAATATGCCAAACGCATGGCTGGACTTATAATTTTGACGGAGAGAATGAGAATAGATGTGAACTGGGCCTAAGACAATTAGAGTTAAAAACAGAACGGGATGAATTGTTTATTGGGGTTCCCCTTCAACAGGTTATAAACAGAAAAAAACCCACTCTTCCCCCAATTTTATCGGTTCACTCTCACGCCTGCTTAGAACTTAAGTGGGAGAATTTTTCAATATTGACTGATCCCTGGATTACAGGAGATGCGTACTACGGGTCATGGAAACTTTGGCCGCCACCATTAATTTCGCCTGAGAATCTAAATGTAGATGC
>JBBALS010000579.1:0-1203 GCA_040402915.1 Flavobacteriales bacterium | reverse complement strand
CAATTATTGGCGCAGTTATTTACTTATCTTCATGCGCTTCTTATAATTCATGCAAGGGTATTAAAGCTCATCCCGATTATAAAAGAAATGGGGCAAAAAACTGGTAAAATGAAATTGACACTTAAATGCTTTCTTCACTTGGGATTTATTGTTTGCTTGTTTTTTCTGGTTGGATGTAAAAAAGACACTTCTGTTAACGAACAAATCATAGGTGTAAATTGGATTTTAAATAGTGGTCGCTGCTATGTTGATCAATTAGAATCGCCATACACTAAAACGTATTACGATCATTTTGGTCCCAACCAACAACTAAGCACTCAACAAGCATTCGATTCGCTTTGGTTGCCAATTGATTCCTTAAGACAACATTCAACCTCTTGGATGTTTGCCTCACGCTTTGTTTTAAATCAATCGAAATATTACGATTATGAAGTTTCGAACGAACGCTTCTATCGGATCTATGGTTTGGAAAATGGCTCGGCAAGAATTGCTGAAATTCGATTTGTAAACGATCGATATTGTATTGTTCGCAGTTCAAATTCATACGGGAACTACCAAGGAAAAAATATCACTTGGTTTAACGAATTGATTTTTTCTGCCAACGGTCAATCATGCAGCGATTGTATTTCTGATAGTGATTATGGGTATGCTTATTCGGGGATTTTGCCACTGAATGCTACGGCTCCAACCAATCAACCTTATCCACTTTCGGGTACAACTTGGTTGCTGGAAAAATATCAATCAGGATTATTTCAAGAAACGGTGAATGATACATTGCATTTTGTTGGTCCATTAACGTATACGATCAATTCAAGTTCCGAGGTAAAAAACTATAGCTTAACTTCAGCTAATTCACAAGGCATTCGGAATTTCAGTCTGTATGAATTAAGTTCCTTGCCTGGTGTTTCCGTCGGCTGGACAGCTCAAATTGCATCGAATTCGATTTCAGATGGTATAATCGAAGCCGTTACATTCAGTAATTATGTGAATTCGAGCCAGCAGACAATTCTTTGGATGCATAAATTGAATTAATGTAAAAATAGCTGTGAATAGTTTATTAGTAGAAGCAAGATTTTTTCAATTTCATTTAGTTAATCTAAAATCATCAATTAAATAAATCAATTAAGAAACAAATTGAAATAAAACTACACACCCGTCCAAGACGTTTTAAATTAGAGTAAAAAAATGGAGTTGGTCCGAATA
>JBBALS010000578.1:0-1207 GCA_040402915.1 Flavobacteriales bacterium | reverse complement strand
CTAACTCTCTCTGCATATTATTTTGAGATTTCAATTTATTCATCAGACTCAGCTCAGGTACATAACCTCCCTGAATCACACAATCCAAATTTGTCTTACATTTAAGAGTAAAAAAGTTGATCCATTATTCTGGAATTTCTTGACCATAGGGAATTGTGGAGCCCCCCACACTCCATCGGTCTGGGTAATCAGAAATGGTTTCGTATCTATCTGTTCTTCACCAAAAAGGTTTTTCCCAAAAGACTTAAGAAGTCTTTCACGGGTGGGACCCCCACTATTTCCTGCAATTACGCAATTACCGTGAGAGGCGCAATGGATAGAAGCGTGTCTATTCATTCCCACAAGTTCTGCTTTGTGAGTAAAACTGAGTGTTTCGATATAACTCGGTGTTTGCCAGACGGAATCTATTTGAGAGATTGAAAAATAAATCGATTTAAATGGCTTCTTCGTCGTACGTGTCGTAAGAAATCTCTTGCCGTCCGGTATAACAATTTGGCTGTCATCACCAACTCCCATAAGCATTCCTTCGCAGTTTCCAACGCTCATGCACATTAGAGCAACTGAGTCCACCTTTCTGATGTCATTCTCTTCAATTATTTTCTTATTGATTGGGTCTGAGGTTAGATCTATCTCTGTTCCATTTTTCCAACTCTTGCCAACTCCATCCCATGCAACTATCGAAAGTGTAAAACCGAATTCAGTCGTCCTAGGGGTGATTGCCGAACAAATTTTTGGTGCCGCACAGGACCAATCTCCAACTATCGTGAGGTAATTTGCTTCGCCTTCACGGTGAGACGTACTTGCGGAAAGTGGTGAAATCAGAAATGAAATAATTATTACAAGAGATAGAATTAAACGTTTTATAATTCCGGAATCGTAAACTAGTTAATACGGAATAAATGTAACCCCGAGTGGAAATATCTCACCCGAATGAGCTTTACACGTTCTTGGACTGCAGATACAGTCGTAGTTTATGACCCGACAACCCAACAGTCTGGGAAATACCCGTTCGGCAGTGGGAAGTTCCCTCACAACCCACTTAAATAATTAAGTTCTCTTTGGCCTTCACTGCGGCTTCTTTCCTGCCATCTGCGCCTAACTTTTTATAGATGTTTCGCAGGTGAGTTTTCATTGTATTTTTAGAGATATGCAAAATTTGACCGATTTCTGCGATTGAATTTTCTGTAACTAGATATTTCAAGACCTC
>JBBALS010000577.1:0-1209 GCA_040402915.1 Flavobacteriales bacterium | reverse complement strand
GCGTTGCATCGCAGGCTCAGAATCCAACGTATGATATGTATATTACGAACCAGTCACAGGTTGACTCTAAAACATATCAGTTTGATGTGTATTTATTAAGAACAGGCAGCAATGCGTTGAACATGGCTGGGGTTCAATTTGGACTGGGCATTGATACGTAAATCGCGACTGGTGGTTCACTATCAATAAGTATTGTTTCAAATAGTTCGGAGTTGGTTTCGTCTCAGGTTCCACAAACGGTGGTAGTAGGGAATGCATTTATTTCGATTAATGGTGTGGTGTATAGATACATCAACCAAGCGGTACAATCGGCTTCTGGTCCATCAAATGGTACGAGTACGATGATAAGTGCAATTAAAACAGGTTGCACCTCACCTGGTACAAGAGTAGGTACGTACCGTTTGGTGAATACCAGAGATTTCAGATCAGCATCAAGTGCGAAGCATATTTTCAATTTAACAGCGGGCCAACAGCGTACTGCGACTGCGGTTACATGTTATGTTAGCGGTGTAAACGTTACAGCTGTAGGAACATTATACAATTACAATACAACTGGTACATGTGATCAGAACTTGTCGTTGAATGGTTGTGCAGTATCTGCGGGTGTATCAACGAATGCAGTAGTATGTTACGGTCAATCAACAGGCAGTGCTTCAGTAACCTTGTCTGGTTTAGGATCATCATCAACAGGAACATATAGATTAGATGGCGGTTCATCGGTAGTGTATTCAAGCAATCCATTTACAGTTAGTAATTTGAGTGCTGGAAGCCATACAGTAGCGATAACGACCACAGGTTTATGTGAGGCATCAACAGGCAGCTTTACGGTAAGCGGTCCAGCTGGTCCAGCGGTGTCATCTACAACGCGATCAGAATGTACGAGTTACTTGTGGAATGGTACAACATACTCAGCAAGTGGTGTGTATACATACAGTACAACAAGTGGAGCAGGTTGTGATTCAGTAGCGACGCTTAACTTAACGATTAAGAACAAAACGACATCGTCTACAACCCAATCCGTATGTACAAGTTACTTATGGAATGGTACAACATACACAAACAGTGGTGTGTACACATTCAATGGTACGAATGCAGCAGGTTGTGATTCAACAGCGACGCTTAACTTAACGATCAAAAATAAAACGACATCGTCTACAACCCAATCCGTATGTACAAGTTACTCATGGAATGGTACAACATACACAAACA
>JBBALS010000576.1:0-1218 GCA_040402915.1 Flavobacteriales bacterium | reverse complement strand
GGAAGGACCATTATTGGATTTTGATTTAAGTGCAAACAGCATTTGTGAAAACAATGAGGTCTCATTCACTAATAGTTCAATACTTGGATCGTCTTATCAATGGTTAATCGATGGAGCTGCTTTGAGTTCGTATTCATTAACACAAACCCAAACATTTTTGAATGGAGGAGATTACCAAATTGGTTTAGCAGGTACCAACCCTTCTTCTGGATGTCGTGATACGTTATATTCCAATTTCGATGTTGTTTCTCGGCCAGTAATCAATGTAATTGCAAGTCCTGATACCGGATGTTCTCCACTTACAGCTCAATTTATAAATACAACAACCAATGCAACGTCTTACCAATGGACGTTTAGCGATGGAACAGGATCTTCAGCCTTATCGCCAACAGTTGTTATACCAGCAACTGGTAACTTTAGTGCAGAATTGATAGCCCATAATTATCAAACGGAGTTGGTTGATTGCCCCGATACTGCTCAAATCAATGTATTGGTTTATCCAACTCCGCAGAGTATGTTTAGTTTGGCTGCTGATGCAGGATGCGGACCTCCCGCAAGTGTTCAAACCAATAATCAATCGAGCAGCAATTTGCTTTACACTTGGACTTGGGAGAATCAAAATTCAACAGAAAATTCGCCACTCATTACATTTGCAGATACGGGTTATAAAGCAATCGAATTGAAAGTTACGAATGAGTTTCTGTGTTCCGATTCGAGCGTTTTAGGATATCGTGTATATGGACAACCTCGTATTGCCTTTGACTTGTTGCCTGCCGAAGGTTGTGCACCATTGAATGTCGATTTTCAAAACCTCACCCAATATGGCGATTCAATTTCTTGGGGATTTGCTGATGGCAATTTCTCTAATTTATCACTAGCCAACCACACCTATTCTGAAGCAGGTTTTTATCCTGTCGAAGTGCATGTTTCATCTGGAAATGGATTGTGTTTCGACGATACATTGGTATCCCAAGCAATTCATGTTTTCCCTGTTGCTTATTCAGCATTTCAAGTTGATCCATTAACTATTTCACAAACATCACCATCCATTACTTTGTACAATTCAAGTTCGGGTTATACGGTTTTGGAATTTTACATTGATTCGAATTTAATCGGAAATGATCTTCCTGGAACGTATTTATTTGAAAATCCAGATTCAGGATTTGTTCAGTTGGTCTTGATTGCAAACAATGAATATAATTGTCCCGATACAACGTT
>JBBALS010000575.1:0-1220 GCA_040402915.1 Flavobacteriales bacterium | reverse complement strand
CGTTCCGGTTCCGTTTTTTTATTCATCTAAACTACGAAACCACATGGCTGCTCACAACGATCTTGGAAAACTCGGCGAAAAACTCGCTGCTGAATTCCTCACAAAAAACGGGTATTCGATACTCGAACAAAATTGGCGAAATCGCTTCGAGGAAATTGATATTATTGCCACCAACCATCAGTTTCTGGTTATTGTGGAAGTAAAAACTCGTCGAAACCTCCACTTTGGAAATCCTGAAGATGCCGTGAGTTTAAAAAAACAACGTTTGTTGGTAAATGCTGCAGAAGTGTATATCAACCAAAAAAATAGCAATCTCGAAACCCGTTTCGACATAATTTCAATTGTCGCTCATGACGAAAACCCTGCTATATCTCACATTCTCTGGGCTTTCAGTCCTTTTGATTAATGATGAAGATTTTGGGTACTTTTGCAGATTCAAGAAATGACTATGGCCAAGAAAGCGGCGGAGAGCGTTAACGAACCTGAGACAGGCGAAAAACGTCCGAAAAGATTAAAGAAAACAGAACTCGAAGAAGCCCCGCGGGAGCGACGCACACGAGTAAAAAAGGATGAACCTGCTACCGAAAAAGTAGCTAGAAAAACGGCAAGTGCCGCTTCGAAAGAGGTGGTTGACAAGCCCATCAGAAAACCTCGTGCTGTGAAGGAGATTTCAGAAACCCCAAAACCAGAACGTGCTCCTTCTACCAAAGCTCCCAAAGAGGATTATGGTGTAGATGCATTTGCTCGACTAATTCCGGGCAAGAAACGTGATGGAATGGTGAAACGGGCTCCGCGTGGCGAAAAACCAACAGGTAATTATAAATCAGAATCTGCTTCGGAAAAACCAGCTAAGGATTTTTTCAAAGAAAGCGATAAACGTGGCGATAATGCCGAATGGGGATCTGACCGTCCTGCTCCTCGAAAACGCGAAGGAATGATTCCTCGCAAAGACAACGACAGTTTCGGTAAATCTTCTTCTGATCGTCCAGCGCGTCGTGATGATAAGCCTTTCGAGAAACGCGATTCCGATCGTCCAAAACGTTACGACGACAAACCATCGGATAAAAAATTCGGTGATCGTCCGCCTCGCCGTGATGATAGACCTTTCGAGAAAAGAGATTCAGATCGTCCGGCACGTCGTGATGATAGACCGTTTGAAAAACGCGATTCAGATCGTCCGGCACGTCGTGATGATAGACCGTTTGAAAAACGCGATTCAG
>JBBALS010000574.1:0-1241 GCA_040402915.1 Flavobacteriales bacterium | reverse complement strand
AAGTTTGGCAATGGTGGTTGTTTTTCCAACTCCATTTACTCCAACAACCATAATCACATAAGGACCATCAGTTGTTTTTTGTGTAGTAAAATCCGATTGATCTCCGCTGCGATTCTCTTCCAACAAAGCGGCAATTTCCTCCTTGAGGATTCCGTTAAGTTCGGAACTTGTGGTGTATTTATCGCGCCCAACACGATTTTCAATGCGTTCAATGATTTTCAGCGTGGTTGCAACTCCTACATCCGCACCAATCAGAATTTCTTCTAGATTATCGAGAACCTCCTCATCGACCTTCGATTTCCCGATAAGCACCTTAGCCAACTTGGAGAAAAAATTCTCCTTGGTTTTAGCCAATCCCTGGTCGAGGGTTTCCTTTTTTTCACGAGAAAATAATCCGAAAAATGCCATAGGTTGAGGTGAAATTTGGCGCGAGCCTGTTAGCAAAAAAAGCTCCTTCCGGTTGGGAAGAAGCTTAAAGTCTATGATGCTATCACGAAATTACTTCCCGCTAAGGAAATCTTTCACGTGGTCGTTATGGACAACTTCTTCTTTAAAAGCATAAGCGCCAGTCTTTGGCGATTTCACCATTTTAATCACTTTAGTAAATGATTTGCCGGCGCCGGTTTTCAGGGTTGCAACTACTTTCTTTGCCATGGTTATGAGTGATTACTTGATTTCTTTGTGAACAGTTACGCGCTTAAGCACAGAATTGTATTTCTTCAACTCGATACGCTCGGTTGTGTTCTTTTTGTTCTTCGTAGTGATGTAACGCGAAGTTCCGGGTACGCCCGATGTCTTATGCTCTGTGCATTCCAGTATTACCTGAACACGATTGCCTTTTTTCGCCATGGCGATGAATCTTTAGTTTTTAAGGGCTGCAAATATAGTCAAATACATTTCTAGTCAAACAGATTCTTGTAAAATTTCTTTATTTTTTTTTGGATGCACTTTTTATTCGAGAAATTTACCATTTCAAAATCCCCTAAAACTTATATCCAACGGAGAGTGTAGAATAATTATTGATGATACTTTGATCTGTGGAATTGACAATGTCGCCAAACCCTCGAGTGAATTTAACATTGAATGCGAGCTTCCAAACATCAACACCTGCTCCGAAAATAAATCCCTTGAATTTCGAATCAAAATTCAAATTCTGCAGATTCGGTAAATCTGAACGAATGGAAATCTTGGAAATGTCTTTCACTGTATAACCAATAAAAACGCGCACATTCCCAATATCT
>JBBALS010000573.1:0-1243 GCA_040402915.1 Flavobacteriales bacterium | reverse complement strand
AACGTGCTGAGAATTTCTATCGTAAATCACTTGCGCTCGATCCAGATTATCAACCTGCTTTGCTCAATTTAGTTGGGCTTCATTTATATCGCAACGAAATAATGGATGCAAAAAACTTGCTTCAGGCGATTATTAAAAAACATCCATCCAATAGCCAAGCGCAAGAAATTTTGAAAACACTTAAATAATATTACTGTATTCATATCGGTAAATATTATTTTTGGCCACCCAATGACTACAAAACGTCCAACAAAATCAAAGAAGCGCTCGGTTCCCAAACAGAAACCCTATTCATTCAAACGGATCATTATCTCGTTTGCGATTCTTGTTTTTGTATCGCTTTGTATCTCTTTTAGTTATTTCTATTCGCGCGTTTTTAGTCCCAATCTCATCATTGAAGGGAAATCGTCGGAGTACATTTACATTAAATCGTCGGATTCTTTTGAGGATGTTTTGAATCAACTTTCTAATCGCGGAATGCTGAAGAATCGAGAGTCTTTCATTTGGCTTTCTTCCTTTATGGATTATCAAAAGAAAGTAAAGCCGGGTCGATATAAAGTGAAAGATGGAATGACGAACCTGGAATTAGTAACATTGCTGCGTTCGGGTAAACAAGAACCTATTCGCATTACTTTTCAGAATATTCGAACAAAACAAGCATTAGCTGGCAAAGTTGGACGAAACCTTGAAGCCGATTCAAGTTCAATGATGGAGATTTTGAACGACAATAAAATTTTGGAACGCTACGGTTTAGATTCATCCAAAGCATTATCTCTTTTTTTACCTGACACGTATGAGTTTTACTGGAATACAACTGCCTCAGAATTTGTCGATAAATTTGGAGAGTCTTATTTGAAATTCTGGAACGAGGATCGAAAGAAACAAGCTGCAAGTATCGGATTGAGTCCTGGTGAAATTTCCGTTATTGCATCCATCGTTGTTCAAGAATCGAACAAGTCGGACGAATGGCCAACTATCGCAGGTGTTTATCTAAATCGTTTGCGAACTGGTATGAAACTTCAAGCGGATCCTACTGTTAAATTTGCATTAAATGATTTCGATTTGAGGCGCATTCGAGGTAATCATTTGCAAGTGGAATCGCCTTATAACACTTATAAGTATGCGGGTTTGCCTCCCGGTCCTATTTATATGGTAGGAAAAAGAAGTATTGATGCAGTTTTGAATTATCAATCGCATAGTTATCTTTACTTTTGCGCCCGGCCCGATCGCTCCGGTTATCATG
>JBBALS010000572.1:0-1248 GCA_040402915.1 Flavobacteriales bacterium | reverse complement strand
TATAATTGGAAGCAAAGAGGAAGATTGTACGGGAGCCATTATTTGTCTCGATTCAACTGAAGCCGTGGTTCAAGAAGCAATCGATAAAGGCTGCAACTTAGTTATAGCACATCATCCCATCGTTTTTTCTGGCATTAAAAAGTTAACTGGACAAAATTATGTCGAACGTACTTTATTGCTCGCCATTCGAAATAACATCGCCATTTACGCTATTCATACCAACCTCGATCATGTGCAAACCGGTGTGAATAAAGAAATTTCTGATCGTCTTGGATTATTCAACACGCGCATTTTGCAACCCAAAAAGAATCAACTGCTCAAATTGATTACGTATGTGCCGCATGCGCATGCAGAAAATTTACGAGTTGCCTTGTTTCAAGCGGGTGCTGGACATATTGGAAATTACGATGAGTGTTCATTTAATTTAGAAGGCATCGGTACATTTCGGCCAAGCAATGATGCCAATCCTTTTGTTGGAGAAGCTGGTAAACGCCAACTTGAACCCGAAACCCGCATCGAATTGGTAGCTCCGGTTTGGTTGCAAGACCGAATTTCGAAAGCACTTTTCGAAGCGCATCCATACGAAGAAGTGGCTTACGACTGGACTATTTTAGAAAATCCATTACAAACAATAGGAGCGGGGATGCTCGGAGAATTAGCGGAACCGATCGATTCAACAAATTTCATAAAGCATATTAAGCAAGTTTTTGGAGGTGTAGTGCGGCACACTTCCATTACAAAATCTCAAATTAAAACGATTGCCCTCTGTGGTGGTTCGGGTAGCTTTTTACTCCCAGATGCAATTCGTTCAAATGCCGATATTTTCATTTCATCTGACTTTAAATACCATCAATTTTTCGATGCAGACCAAAGAATTATCATCGCAGATATAGGACACTTTGAAAATGAGCAATTTACAATACCATTAATTCATAGGTTTCTGAAAGAAAAATTTCCTAAATTTGCCGTCCATTTAACTACAATTTTGACCAATCCAATACACTACGTCTGACAACTATGAGCGCAACACTTCCAGCAGAAACCAAATCAGATATTACAGTTGAAGAAAAACTTCGTGCATTATACAAACTGCAGTTGGTTGATACCAAGATTGATAAAATCCGCATGGTTCGCGGAGAATTACCTCTTGAAGTTCAAGATTTAGAGGATGAATTAGCCGGTCTAGAAACTCGTATCAATAACCTTCAATCTGAAGTTAAGCAACTAGATGATTCAACTATCGACAAG
>JBBALS010000571.1:0-1251 GCA_040402915.1 Flavobacteriales bacterium | reverse complement strand
CGAAAAGCAGTATTTCGCGAGGCTCGAAAGTGTCTAACTTAAACGGGTCGATTCACTGCCACATAGAGCTACGTGGTCTTCTAAATAAAGTAGCACGTCCATCTAAAATGAAAGTTGTTTCTGGTAAGGGCTTCACATAACAAGTTTAGTTTCTGACTTATGGTTTGGACAACCACCGTCAAAACTATTAACGCTGACCAAGAATTAACCACGAAGATATTCAGGTAGAACGCTCTGCTTAGTTTGTAGCCATTATTAAGTCGTTTTTTCTTAAATGAATGCTGGTTCAACTAATCAAATCCAAACAGTTGACCATTTCTTATTAGTGTATTAATTATTTGTACACTACTAAATAGTATGCTACTAATATTAGAACTTGTTAACGATTCGTAATATTAATATGACGCAATTCGAAAACCTAAAACTTAAAAATCAACTCTGCTTTGCTCTTTATGCAGCCACGAGCGCCATTACGAGAGCTTATCGAGCCAAGCTGGTGAAAGTTGGGTTAACTTACACGCAGTATTTAGTATTAATGGTCTTGTGGGAAAAGGATGGATTAAGTGTCAAGGAAATTTCTAAAGAGCTTCATCTTGATTCATCAACCATTACTCCTTTGTTAAAACGTCTTGAAACTGAGGGCTTTTTAACTCGCGAACGTAGCTTAATAGATGAGCGCATTGTTAATGTGTTTCTTACAAATCATGGTCACGGTATTCAGTCGCAAGTAGCAGAAATGCAAAAGGGTATTGCTTGCCAAACCGGCCTCCAAGATGACCAATTCATAGAGCTTCGCAGCTCGCTTCATGAGCTGATTGATAACATCAATATCAATCAACCAGAACTTGAAGATGCTGCTTAGGTAACAGTAATACTTACTATTTATATTATTGTTACTGCTTAGTAGTAAAGATGTAGCTTTTGATTTATTTATATAAAAAATTAATTAATTTGGAGAAACATTATGTTTAAAAGGATTACAGCTTCCGCTCTATTTGTAATATCACTCTTGGGCTTCTCTACTACTATCTCGGCTGAAGATAGCCTTTATAGTCGTCTTGGTGGCACATATAATATTGCTCAAACAGTTGATCACTTAGTTGACATGATTTACATCAACAAAGGTCTCAACGCGAACCCAGCTCTGAAAGCAGTTCATGACAATGCAGCCTCTAAGGCTGGATTTAAGGCACTGTTAACTAACTGGGTAGTGCAAGAAACGGGCGGTCCTAAAATTTACCAACCAGATGA
>JBBALS010000570.1:0-1259 GCA_040402915.1 Flavobacteriales bacterium | reverse complement strand
GTTGTTGTGAACGACTACCCTGGATTTGTGGCGAATAAAATCCTCATGCCCATGATCAACGAAGCCATCATTACACTTCACGAAGGTGTTGCGGGGGTTCAAGAAATCGATACGGTTATGAAACTAGGAATGGCACATCCGATGGGACCATTGCAACTGGCCGATTTTATTGGATTGGATGTATGCCTTTCCATTTTACGCGTCTTGCAAGATGGCTTTGGAAATCCCAAATATGCACCCTCTCCCCTCTTGGTAAATATGGTCATGGCAGGGCAACTAGGCGTTAAATCGGGCATTGGATTCTACGATTACAGCGCAGGTATCAAAGAAGCAAAAGTGGCCGCACAGTTCAGCTAATCAACAAGATTCTATTTTTGTATTGTGTTTTTGATGGCGGCATCCGGGCTTTCATTCTAATGCGGCTATGCCAGATTTCCATTCAATCCCTGCCGCTTTTGGTTTAAACCAACCGCGCGTTCGAGTGTAACTTCTTAAGATTAATTCACAAATGAACCATCCTCAATCGATCCAATAATATCCTCAATCATTTTATCCTCTGGATTATTATACGGATTAAACTTCTCCTTCAAATTGGTGCTGAAAACACGCGCCAAAGATTGCCAGAAAAAGGCCTGAAACGAACCACGCAATTCTTTAACTAAACCATAGGATGAATTACCCGTTTCGCGATCAATCAATTTAATCAATATCCGCCCTTGATTCAATGTCATATTGCGAATATCACCTTCAAACTCATTCTTTAATTCCGACTCTGCGCGTTTAAGCAATTTCTTCTGCTCCGATTCTGGCTTTCCCACCATCATATCGTTGTATGTTTTCAATTTTTTACCCGCAATTTTAGAGTACGGATACACCTTGGCAACATCGCGTTTTAAACGACTCCATTTTCTCTCTTCCCGTTTATTAGCAAACGTTCTATTTTCAGATATACTAACAGGATGAAGCGTTACAATGGGCAGCGTATCGCCATTCTCGGTAATGATAAAGTACAATTTAAACCCGGTTGGTTTTGGTAACTCCGACAATTTTTCAGGTTCTTTTACTGCAATTTGTGCTTGACAAACCTGCAAACAAAGAAATAGGATGATAAAAATCTGAATCAATTTCATAAACAAAATCTTAGTTCGGTTTGGGCAAATCGGACTGATTGAAAAATTTACTCAACGCCTCAATTATTATTGACGGAACACGCATGGGTTTATTGTCGGATGAACGAATAAAAACCAATTCTGTTTCGG
>JBBALS010000569.1:0-1262 GCA_040402915.1 Flavobacteriales bacterium | reverse complement strand
GATATTCTGGGTGAAAATGTATTTGATTTTATCCATGATGATGATATTCAAGATGTTCAGGATGTCTTTATAGAACTCAAAAATACGAAGCAACAAACCAATCCAATTGAATTGAGATTAAGAAATAAACTGGGCGAATGGAAATATCTAGAATCCGTTGGAATCAATTTAACGGATCTTCCTGCAGTTTCTGGATTGGTCATAAATTCGCGAGATATTACCGAACGGATTGATAATGAGAAGCAATTAAAAGAGTATGCTACATCCTTAGAGAAAATAAATAAGGAACTTGATCAATTCGCATACATTATTTCGCATGATTTAAAAGCGCCGCTTCGTGCAATTAACAATCTGTCGACATGGATTGAAGAAGACATTCAGGAAAATATTCAAGCCGAAACTCAGAAGAATTTTTCGATGCTTCGTGGTAGGATCCAACGTATGGAAATGCTTATAAATGGAGTTTTGGAGTATTCAAGAGCAGGCCGACTGAAAACAGAATCTACCGCTATTGATATGAATCATTTCATTAAGGATGTGATTTTTAATTTAGCACCACCCGACAATTTCAAGATTAAAATTCAAAGTAAATTGCCTACTATAGAAGGAGAAAAAGTTGTTTTGGATCAGGTGTTTTCCAATTTAATAAGCAATGCAATAAAATACAACGACAACCCCAATCCGTCTATTCAGATTGGTTATGAAAATCAAGGAGGTACGCATTCTTTTTTTGTTCAAGACAATGGGCCCGGCATTGAAGAAGAGTTTCACGAAAAGATTTTTGGAATATTTCAAACTCTAAATGCGCGAGATTCAATTGAAAGTACGGGTGTAGGATTGTCGATCGTTAAGAAAATTATTGAGGAAAAATCTGGTCGTGTTTGGGTAGAAAGCTCGACAGGAAAAGGTTCGAAATTTATTTTTACTCTTCCTCAAACAGATTTGATAAATAATTGATTTTTTATGATTTCCATTCGTAAAAATTTCTCATTATTGACTATCAAAAAACACCTAATAAAATGATTGAAAAAACTGTTAATATTCTCCTTGTTGAAGACGATGAGGTAGATGTTATGAATGTAAAACGTGCTTTCCAAAAGAACAATCTTACCAATCCAATATTTCACGCGGGCAATGGACTAGAAGCATTGCAAATGCTAAGAGGTGAAACCGGCAAAGAACAAATACCAATGCCGCGAATTATCTTGTTAGATTTAAACATGCCCCGAATGGGAGGAATTGAATTTCTCCACGAACTCCGT
>JBBALS010000568.1:0-1267 GCA_040402915.1 Flavobacteriales bacterium | reverse complement strand
AGTTTAACCGAATTAAATTCTCAATTAACGCTTATCATTGAAGACAATGGAAAGGGTTTTGATCGCTCGCTTATTATAGAGGGAAATGGTCTTAATTCCTTTAACGTTCGAGCAAAGTCACTTAACGGCACGTGTGAAATTATATCAATTCCAGGTAAAGGAACACGTATTGCAATGAGTTTTATAGATACTTCATTGAATTCTTTGTTGAATTGATTTGTTTGAGTGAATCATAAAATATTAAATAGTTTATTTTTAACCCGCAATGTTCGGATACTTTTCATGAAATTCGTATCGTTCAAAACGTTATTCCATTGAAAAAAATATTGTTTTATTTAGTCTGTGCAGTAAGCTGTATATTAAGCGCTTGCGGTCATTCTGATCGTCCATTAGTTCGTTCTTCCATGCGGCAGTATTTCGATTCCTATCGGGTGAATGGCTTCTTGGCAATTGAAGATCCTGCTCGTGAAAGTATTCTTGTTTCCGATTCGTCTGTTTATAATATGGCATTCAGTCCTGCGTCTACATTTAAGATATGTAATTCACTTATTGCTCTCGAAACAGGTGTTATTCAGGATGAAAATTCTGTACTTGCATGGGATAGTGTTACCCGTCAGAATCCCGATTGGAATCATGATCAATCATTGAATGAAGCCTTTCAACATTCAACCGTTTGGTATTATCAAGAATTAGCCAGACGAATTGGTGAAACACGCATGAAACAGTGGATCGATACATTGCATTATGGCAATGCCAATATAAGGGGCGGTATAGATCAATTTTGGTTGTCGGGTGGATTGAGAATTACGCCTCAACAACAAATTCGTTTTTTGAAAAATCTGCACGATGAAAAATTGCCATTCAGTAAACGCTCCATGGATGTTGTCAAAAAAATGATGATTTGCCGCGATACAAATTCTATTGTTTACCGAGGTAAATCTGGTTGGGGCTCCCAAGACAAAATGGATATTGGTTGGTTTGTTGGCTATGCCGAATCGCCCGACCGTGTTGTTTACTTCGCGAACCTCGTTCGAATGGCTGATACAAGTAGTAATACACAATTGTTTGATCGGGCTCGACGCGAAGTTTCGTTCAAAGCTGTAGATGATTATTTCATGGGAACATTGAAATAAAAAAGGCGCCTTAGTTTCCTAAAGCGCCCAATAAACACAAACAAAAAACAACGTTTAATTAATTTAATGGCTTGTTTAGTTGCTCTACCCATGCATCAAATGGCAACTCTACAGAATGAATATCAAAGTTACTT
>JBBALS010000567.1:0-1272 GCA_040402915.1 Flavobacteriales bacterium | reverse complement strand
ATTTAATGACCGGGCAAGTAAATTCGGGATAGAAAGTCGTATTTATCTGGATCCAAAGCATGAAATAGAATTACGTGCATTATACTCAAACGATGTTTGGGAATCGGGAACTTCGGTTTTTGAAAATGAGATAAAAACGCAACGAAACGAGCAAATTAGGCAAGCACTCGTAAGCCGCATGGATGCGGAAGAACGAACAGAAGCCCATCTAAGTTTGCGGATTTTTAAGTATTTACGCAGCAATGTGTTTGTGAGACAATCGCATGTTCAACCCAAATACACCTATGGATTTTCCGACTTACCCGAAAATACACGATTTTCTTGGTTAGAATCGGGTATTACTTTAACCTACTGTTACAAAGAACGCTTTTACCGAAATGGGAAACTCAAGATTTCTCTGGGATCGAACTCCCCCACTTTTAGGGTTCAGTATACACGTGGCAATAATTTGAATTTGGAGGGTAAAGCCAACTACGACAAAATACTGGTTCGAATTGATTATGGCTTCCAATGGCGAAGAATTGGAAAAACATCTGTCCAATTTGTTTCGGGTCTGGTAGATGGAAATGTACCTTATGCACGATTGTTTAATGGGAAAGGAAATTTAACCGAAAATGCCGATTTACGTGCCGTTTCGATGAATTGTTTTGAAACTATGAGGATGAATGAATTTGCAAGCGACCAGTTTGTTTCAGGATTTTTCCATCATGATTTCGGACCTTTTTTTAAGATTAAAAAATTCAGTCCGCGCTTTGTAATTGTGCAAAACATACTTTTTGGAAAAATGTCTGGGAGCAATATCTTAAATCAAAAAGGAATAACTTTCAATCAAGCCAACAAAGGGTATTTCGAGAGTGGAATCCAGATAAATAATTTATTGATTTTGAATACCGGTGGATACGGAATTGGTGGATATTATCGTTTTGGGAATTATGCATCGAGCGATTGGAAAGATAATCTTGCAGTTAAACTTTCGTTGACGCTGAATTTTTAATTGTAGTGCGGATATTCTTAAAGCAAGATTTATTTGTTAAGATTCAAACTCAGTGTATCATTTTATAAACGTTTTGAATAAATAAATACTGTGACATCAATGATGAAATTGACGTTTCTATTTACACTCTTTAGCTTTTGTAACATCGTGATAAATGCTCAAACTCTTCAAGCAGAGCCAAGAGAACTCGATTTTGGCAAGGTGCAAGAAGCTAGTTTTTTAAACTCATATTTGCTTATTCGGAATACTGGAACAAAAGCATTAAATTATTTATCTGG
>JBBALS010000566.1:0-1289 GCA_040402915.1 Flavobacteriales bacterium | reverse complement strand
ATTTCACGAAACCATTTCCATTGGAAACAACCTTCGACATTAAAGCAGAATATTCAGTTGAGATATCTTGGTCATCGAATGAAATTATGACTTTAAATCCCAAAACATCCTCATAAAATTTAACCCAGGTATTCATTTCTCCCCAACCCACATTCCCAACACAATGGTCGATGTATTGAAGTCCAACTGGCTTTGTTGCTGTTTTCGTTTTGGCAGGTGAATATCCAGGTAAAAATGCGCCTTTATAATTTTTACGTTCCACAAAGGTGTGAATCGTTTCGCCGTAGGTATAAATGGAAGCAGTTCTGACTTCTCCAAATGAATCATTGCTGACCTCAAAAGGAATCGCTAAACGAGCTCCTCGTTTCATCGTTTCTGCAAGTGCTTTTTCTGCATCATCCACCCAAAGAGCAAGAACTTTCACTCCATCGCCATGTTTTTTTACATGTTCTGAAATGATGCTATCGGGATGGAGTGATGTGGTTAAAACCAAGCGAATTTTCCCTTGTTGAAGCACATACGATGCACGATCCTTCACACCTGTTTCGGGTCCTGCATATGCAACAAGTTCGTATCCCCAAGCATGCTGGTAGTAATAAGCCGATTGCTTGGCATTTCCTACATAAAATTCGATATAATCGGTTCCCAATAAAGGGAGAAAATCTTCGGTTAAAACTTCGTTTGGTTGTGTTAATTGAGCGTTCATTATGTATCGAAAAAGAATTAATTAATTATAATCGGGTTCCATCCAAGAGCGGAAGTACTTTCCGTCATCAATATCCATGGCAGCTTGGGTTACCATAAGTGGTTTAAATGTATCGACCATAACGGCCAACTCTTGCGTTTCTGTTTTACCAATACTGCGTTCCATTGCTCCTGGATGCGGTCCATGCGGAATACCAGAAGGATGCAATGTTAGCTGTCCTTGCGAGATATCGTTGCGGCTCATGAAATCGCCATCTACATAATACAGCACTTCATCAGAATCGATATTACTATGATTGTATGGAGCTGGAATAGACAATGGATGATAATCGTATAATCGAGGGACAAACGAACACACTACAAATGCGTTGGTTTCGAATGTTTGATGAACGGGAGGTGGTTGATGAACACGTCCGGTTATGGGTTCGAAGTTGTGAATTGAAAAGGCGTACGGATAATTGTAACCATCCCAACCAACCACATCGAATGGATGCGAACCGTAGGTTAAATGATGCAACATTCCTTGCTTCTTCACCTTCACCAAAAAGTCTCCTTTCTGATCTAAGGTTTCCAAATTTTGAGGC
>JBBALS010000565.1:0-1296 GCA_040402915.1 Flavobacteriales bacterium | reverse complement strand
AAAGGATTCTTTTTAATTGCAACCGGCTGTATTAAGAAGGTTGTTATCTCGGATTACTTGAGCACCCATTTGGTGAATATGGTTTTTGATGACCCGCTTCGATATACGGGAGTTGAATGTTTGTTTGCCGTTTATGGATACGCTTTGGTTATTTACTGCGATTTTAGTGGCTATTCCGACATTGCCATTGGAATTGCAAAATGGATGGGGATTGATGTAAATATCAATTTCAGTGCGCCTTATCAAAGTAAATCAATCACCGAATTTTGGAGACGCTGGCATATTTCCTTATCAAGCTGGTTGCGCGATTATTTGTATATCTCCTTGGGGGGAAATCGAAAAGGGAAATTCCGAACTTACCTCAACTTATTTATTACCATGGTCATTGGAGGTTTTTGGCATGGTGCAAGTTGGAATTTCTTGTTTTGGGGCGCAGCACATGGTGTATTACTCGCCATTGAAAAGGGATGGAACGATTTTTTTAAACGAAGCGCTTCTCCATCAAATGTGTTAATCAAAGGCCTTAAGCTAATCATCACATTTCACATCATTTGCGCTTTATGGGTTTTCTTTAAAGCGGAAACATTTCAACAAGCCATCGAGCTATTTTCACAAATAACCAGCTCGTTCGATTTTAAAACGCTCCCTGCTTTTGTATTGAATTATCAACTTACCCTCGGAATACTAGCTGCAGCATTGTTCTTACATGCCTTGCCTTTATCCTTGAACGATTGGGGAATTGCACAATTGAGTAAATTGCATTGGACAGTGAAAGCCGTTATTCTTACCCTTGTTTTATTGTTGATTTCCTATTTTAATCAAGCGGGACACGTGATGCCTATTTACTTGCAGTTTTAATTTCGGATTATTCTTCCTCGGTATTTTTCAATTGCATCAACAATGTATACGCTCCTTTTACTGCGATGTTTTTATTGTTAATAGATGAATTATTTCCAAGAATTTCTGTAAAACCATCTTGCGAAACACCTATTTGTACTTCAACCATTGAAAAAACATTGTTCGATTGTTGAACAAATACATAATTCTTTGCTTCAAAAAGCACTACCGATTCTTCGGGCAAAACATCCGATATCTGATTTTGAATTTCAATTTCGGCATTCATAAACATCCCTTGAATAAGCATTTCGTCATATTTTTCAAAATGGCAATGAACCTCTGCATTTCGATCTGCCGTCAGATTTTTCCCGATCAATATTATTTCACAAGCATGCTTCTTTTCAGGGTTTCGGTTGTTGAATGCCAGCAATTTTTGTCCAATAAAAATATCGTCTAAGT
>JBBALS010000564.1:0-1301 GCA_040402915.1 Flavobacteriales bacterium | reverse complement strand
AAACCTGCAACCAAACGATTCGAGCAAGATCATGGATGGACATTTCATGGCCATGAGGACAAAGGAGCAAGGATGGTTCCCCATATTTTCAGGAATTTGAAATTGCCACAAAACGAGAAAATGAAATATGTGCAAAAGTTGGTTCTCCTTCATTTGCGGCCCATTGTTTTGAGCAAAGAAATTGTAACCGACTCAGCAGTAAGACGTCTTCTGTTTGAAGCTGGTGATGACATCGATGATTTGATGACATTATGTTCCGCAGATATTACTTCAAAAAATAAAGAGAAGGTAAAACGGTATTTAGCTAACTTTGAACTTGTAAAATCGAAACTAATCGAAATTGAAGAAAAGGATCGAATTCGTAATTGGCAACCACCGGTTAGTGGAATTGATATTATGGAAACTTTTGGCATCAAACCAAGTATAGAAATCGGTTTAATAAAAAATGCAATTCGAGAAGCGATGTTGGATGGAGAAATTCCAAATTCATTCATAGAAGCTTATCAATTCATGTTGAAAGAAGGAGAAAAGCTGGGGTTGAAACCTCAAAAAATATTAACACAATCGATCACCGAAAACGAATAAAACATGAGCATACTGCGTTTCCGCGTCATATTTGACGATTACGATGATATTTACCGCGATATTGATCTGAAAGTGGATCATAGTTTCGCGGATTTTTTCCTTGAAATTCTCAAATCGATTGGATTTGACAACAAGCATGTTGGTGAATTTTTCTTAGCCGATCACAACTGGAGAAAAGGAGAATCAATTGGAACTGTAAGCGGAGAAGATCTTGGGAAATTGAAGAAAGTAGAGTTGCTCGAACACATCGATGATCCTCATCAAAAGTTTATTTTTATTTACGACCAAACTGTTCGATGGGCTTTCAATATTGAGTTGATTAAAATCATGGGCTCGCCAGAATACAAAACAGAATACCCAAAAGTTTTCAGTTCTATTGGTATTCCTCCTGTTCAATACAAAGAAATTTTAATCATTCCGACTAGAGAAAAACCGGCAGAAGATGGACGAGGAAGAAGATCCCGTGTAAAAACGGAAGCCGAAGACGATGATTTATTGTTGATGGCTATGGCAGGAGCAGCCGGAGATGAGGACGATGATGAGCCCGCTGATGTTGAACACGAAGAAGTTACCTTGAATGAAGAAGATCTGGAAACAGATAATGAAATAGCGAAGCTTGCTGAAGAATTTAACAATACGACCGAAGTGGATGAAAATGCATCGGAAGAAGATGCTTTTGGAAGCCCCCCAGTAAATGCTGGCGTGAATGATCTTCA
>JBBALS010000563.1:0-1307 GCA_040402915.1 Flavobacteriales bacterium | reverse complement strand
GGGCTAGTTGCCATAATCCGAACTAAAACTGCCGATGAAGCGCGTGCCGCAGCAACGGCCTTAATTTCTGCAGGCGTGGATGTAATTGAATTTACAACTACAACACCTGCGGTCTTCGATTTGATTGAAGAGTTCGCATCTAATACCTCAAACACTGGGGTTCATGTTGGCCTGGGAACGGCAATGAATCGAAACCATGTTTTAGCTGGCAAAGATGCTGGCGCCAAGTTTGTGATTTCACCACATGTTTCGCAGGAAGTTATCGAAGCAACAAAGCAGGCCGGCTTGATTTCAATTCCTGGTGTTGCATCACCAACTGAAGTTGCAGATGCCCTTCGTTATGGCGCAGATATTCTTAAATTCTTTCCTGCATCAGCCCTTGGTCCAAATTATTTGAAGGCAGTTTGCGAACCATTTCCAGGTTTAAATTGGATGGCAACTGGAGGAATAAGTGTAGAAACGATTCCAGATTGGATTGCAGCCGGGGTAAGCGGTTTTGGCGTTGGCGGCAAGTTAACATCTGGCGGGGTTAGCGAAATTCCTAACCGAGTCGCCGAATTCAAAGCAGCGATAGCAGCAGCGAGAGGTAAGTAGTCAAAAGTGAAGTTAAAGAATCAACATATATTTGTAACTGGTGGCGCTGATGGAATTGGTCGTGCAGCTGTCCAAGATGCCGCGGATGCTGGGGCAAAAGTTTCATTCTGCGATTTGAATGTTGAAAAAGGAAAAGCCTACGAAGCTGAACTAAAAGCTGCCGGACATCAAGCCTTCTTTACTCAAGGAAACGTCGGTGTTGTTGCACAGATGCAAGAAGTGCATGCAGCAATTACCAAAGAGTTCGGTGATGTAAATGGCTTAGTTAATAATGCAGGGCGTAACGCCTATTACGATCCAGTCGAAATGACTGAGGCCGAGTGGGATGATTTCATGAATGTGGATTTTAAAAGCATTTGGGTCACCGCAAAACTTTGTTTACCTGCAATGCGCAAGGCTAAAAAAGGTGCGATTGTAAACATCTCTTCAATCCATGCCCGTATGTCTTATCCAAATTATTTTCCATACGCCGCAGCAAAATCCGGAATCTTGGGACTAACTCGAAACCTTGCTCTCGATGAAGGCAAACATGGCATCCGCGTTAATTCGGTTCTACCTGGCTTCACTTTGACGCCAATGGTTGAAGATTATTTTGTTATGAATCCCGAGAAGCGGTCCGAGGCACTTTCGGTGCAACCAATGGGGCGTATGGCCCAACCAATTGAAATCGCAAAAGTTATTACCTTCTTATTAACCGATGATGCTTCATTCGT
>JBBALS010000562.1:0-1309 GCA_040402915.1 Flavobacteriales bacterium | reverse complement strand
AGTAATTAGAGTTCAAATGTAGGATTTTGTACTTTCGACCCATGCGAAGAATTGTCTTGCTGCCATTTTCTTGGATTTATTCCCTCGTTCTGACTATTCGCCATTGGCTTTATGATGTTGGATTGAAAGGTGTTAGGCATTTCGAAAAACCAGTAATTGTTGTCGGCAATTTAAATTTAGGTGGATCAGGTAAAACTCCCCATACCATTTATTTAGCCGAACTTCTTCGTCAATTTTATCCCATTATTTTAAGTCGAGGTTATGGTCGAAAAACTAAAGGATTTAGATGGGTTTCGTCAGCCGACACGCATGCAATCAGTGGCGATGAGCCCATTTTAATGAAACGTATTTTGCAGGATATTCCCGTTGCTGTGTGTGAAAGTCGTGTTGATGGTATTGAGAGAATTGTACAAGAGAAAAATCCGGGTGTAATCCTTTTAGATGATGCATTCCAACACCGAAAGCTTCAAGCAGGATTTTCCATTTTGCTGATTGAGTTTTCGAGTTTTTCCAAACCCCGTTTATTAGTTCCAGCGGGAAACGAACGAGACCTTTGGAAGCGTCGTAAAAAGGCAAATGTTGTTATTATAACTAAATGTCCTGAAGACATTGATAATGATACTAAATTGAAAATCCAAAGTTCATTGAAATTACTCAATAGTACTTCGGTTTTCTTCAGCTATTTACGCTATGGAACGATTCGAAATTTTAATGGCGAAGAAATTTCGGCTTCTACATTGAAGCAAATGCAATTGAATCTAGTAACTGGAATTGCGAACCCAGATTTACTAGTTAAGGAACTATCTCAAAAAAGCACATTAGCTCATACATTTCAATTTCCCGATCATTATCAATTTAAAAAAAGCGATATTGAATCGATAAAACAAAATAGTATTAAGTTTGCGGAAGACCGTCCTTTGTTTATTACAACTAGCAAAGACCGTGTTCGTATTGAACCTTTATTATTGGAGGAAGAAAAATCTTCATGGATTGAGATTCCTTTAACAATAGAGATTGGAGAAGCTGAAAAATTCAATGAAATCATAGAAAATTATGTTAGATCAAATTAACGAAACGGTAAATTATATCCGTAGTAAAACGTCGAATTTCGAACCACTTTGTGGAATCATTTTAGGAACTGGCTTGGGTGGATTAGTCAGTGAAATCGCCATTCAGTTCACATTGCCTTATGAAGAAATCCCACATTTCCCGGTTTCAACTGTTGAGGGGCATAGCGGAAAACTCATTTTCGGTACAATTGCCAACAAGCCGGTTGTTGTTATGCAAGGTCGTTTCCATTTTTACGAAG
>JBBALS010000561.1:0-1310 GCA_040402915.1 Flavobacteriales bacterium | reverse complement strand
CGCTCTACACGCATTCGAACAGGTGCCAATTCACTCATCTCGGTGCCAAATGGGAAATTGGTCGATATGGTTGTCGATAATTTGGGAATGCGACAATTTAGACGATACAAAACATTTATCAATCTCGCATACGATACACCAGTCGACCGAATCGAACTATACGTGGAAGGATTAAGAAAAATTGTTGAAATGCATCCACAAACGCGTAATGAAGAAAATGAGATTCATGTAAATGAACTTTCAACAAGTTCGATTAGTATATTATTCAATGTGTTTTTTAGCTCAACAACCTGGACGGAAGAATTAAAAGCTCGACACGAGATTATCATGGAAACCATTCGACTGGCGGATGTTGTGGGAGTTCGTTTTGCCTTCCCAACTCAGACTTTACATATTGAAACATTTCCTGAGAAGCAATCGGTTCAGCAGAATCAAAACCAAGCGAATAGCGGAGAAGAACGATATGCTTCATATATGAATGACTTAGAAAAGCGATTCAAACCTCAGCAGGATTCGATGACCAACGAGCATTTCGAATAATCTTTTGGAAAACCGAACTAAGAAAAAATGAACGATGAACTAGATTATATTGAAATCAACCGAAATTCTTGGAACAACAGAATTGATGCCCATCTAAAATCGGATTTTTATGACCTAGAAGGATTTCTGAATGGAAAAACATCCTTAAATGAAATTGAATTAGCATTAATTGGCGACATCCGAGGAAAATCAATTCTTCATTTGCAATGCCATTTTGGTCAAGACTCCATTTCCTTGAGCCGACTGGGTGCTATCGTTACAGGAGTTGACTTATCAGACAAAGCCATTGAAAGTGCAAGGGAAATTGCCGAAAACACTCAATCGAATACTAAGTTTATTTGTTGCGATGTATACGATTTGCCCATCCATCTTAATGAAAAGTTCGATATTGTTTTTACAAGTTACGGAACGATTGGTTGGTTACCCGACTTAAACAAGTGGGCTGAAATTGTTTCCCATTTTCTGAAACCCAATGGCCAATTTGTATTTGTAGAGTTTCATCCTGTTGTGTGGATGTTTGACGACAACTTTGAGAAAATTGATTACAGATACTTTAATTCAGGAGCAATTTTAGAATCGGAAACGGGAACCTACGCAGACAAAAATGCTGATATTACCCAGTCCTATGTTATGTGGAATCATGGATTAAGCGAAGTCCTCAATAGTTTGATCAAACAGGGACTCGAAATAAAATCACTTGACGAATATGATTACTCACCATACAATTGTTTCAATAAGACCATTGAATTTGAGCCGAAAAAATATCGAAT
>JBBALS010000560.1:0-1325 GCA_040402915.1 Flavobacteriales bacterium | reverse complement strand
GGAGCTACAATTAATTGGTTTACAGCAGCAACAGGTGGAACTGCCATTGCTACTGGTAATTTGTATACAACACCATCTCTTTCTGCAACTACAATTTATTACATAGAAGCAACCATTGGATCTTGTATTCAGCCAAGTAGAACAGCTATAACGGCATCTATTAATACAACCCCTATTGTTTCTATAACTGCCCAATATTGTAATGTCCCAGGAAATGTGGTTTTGACTGCCAATGCTGGAATGTCTTCGTACACATGGAGCAATGGTGGAAATACACAAATTATTAATGTTGATCAAGCGGGTAGCTACAGTGTACTCATTGTAACTCCGGGTGGTTGTTTTGCATCAGGTTCTATTTCAATTGCAACTGAATTGGTTATAAACGGCAGCTTTAATGCTGGCAACACTGGTTTTTCAACAACATATCAATATGTTGCTGATGTTGCTGGGCAAACAGAAATGTATCCAGAGGGTACCTATGCAATTGTTTCAGATCCGAATTCTGTGCATACAGCATTTCATGGTCAAGATCGTCACGGTCCAACAGGAAAAATTATGGTAGTCAATGGTTCTCCTACTCTCTTTACTGTTTGGAAACAAGATAATGTTTCTATATTACCAAATACTACCTATTATTTTTCAGCTTGGGCCATGAGTGTTGTGAATGGGAATAATGCCATTTTACAATTCTCTATCAATGGAAGTCAAGTGGGTACGATTGCATACTTGCCGAATGGGTATACAAGCAATGCTGGACCATACACCTGGGTGCGTTTTTATGGTCAATTTGAATCAGGGCCTTTAACATCAGCCAACCTATCGATTGTTAACTTAAATACTATTGCAGGTGGTAATGACTTTGCTATGGATGATGTTTCATTCGGAACAATGTCGCCTGTTGCTCTTATTGCTAACCCTAGTCTAAATGGTTCTAGTATTTGTCAAAATGATCCGCTTGTTTTAAATGCAGGTGCAATTGGTGGGGCTAGTCCATTCACTTATTCTTGGACAGGGCCAAACGGATTTACATCAACTTTAGAAAATCCTACAGTTATATCAAGCGCAAGTTCAACTCAAAATGGAACGTACACTGTTCTTGTTACCGATGGTTTTGGATGTTCAAATACACAAAGCTTTGCAGTAAATGTTTTAGCAAATCCAAACAATGTTACCATTAGTGCCTCTGCAGCAGCAGTTTGTTCTGGAGGTTCTACTAACATAAATTTGAGCACATCTGAAGTTGGTGTTTATTATCAATTGAGAAACAATGCTAATAATGCAAGTATTGGGGCATTAATTGAAGGAACTGGGACAGCCATTACATT
>JBBALS010000559.1:0-1326 GCA_040402915.1 Flavobacteriales bacterium | reverse complement strand
GATTATGCTGTTGGACATTTGTGGGACACTATCCAAAATACACCCGGTATGGCCAATGACACCATATTGATTGTTGCGCCCGAGCATGGAAGAAATTTGCAAGCCAATACAATCATCGACCAATTTGGCAACGCTGCTTTGGATCATACCAGCGACGCAACCTCGCGCGAAATATTTTGCTTGGTAGTTGGTCCCCAAGGAATGGTGCAGCAGAATCAAATCATCACACAGGTTACTGGCGAGAGTATCGACATTGTTCCTACAATTAGCCATATACTTGGTTTTCGAGATGATATTCCTGGAGGAATGTTGAGCGGACGTATTTTAAACGAAGCATTTGTATAATGAGAAAGCAAAGTTTTATAATCGCTATTTTGGGAATACTTCTTTTTGTTTTACACGCATGTAACAAGGAAACTATCGATCCTGAAAACCCATTCGATACTATTCAAGACTCGAATAATACTGGCCCAATCGATACGGTGAGTGCGTCATCATTTCTTGGTTTGCACCGCAATATTTTCTCAACACGATGTGCTGTTCCCGGTTGCCACGATGGAAACTTTGAACCCGATTTCAGAACCGTTCAAAGTGCATTTTCGACACTTGTTTTTGCTCCAATTACCAAAAACAATATAGCCAATTCATTCACCTATCGGGTTGTTCCTGGAGATACAAATCTTTCTGTAATGTATGAACGCATCACCAATTGCTGCTTTGTAAACACCGACGATCGGATGCCGCAAGACAATATTGGAACAGGATTGCCAGCTTCAGATATTCGCAATATTGCCACATGGATTATGAATGGCGCGCAAAATGTTTCAGGCGAAATTGTGACACGGCCCGATTTAGAACCCTCTTTAAGTTATTATGTAGCCGTAAACACAACGTTTGATGTGGAATATTCGATTGAGGCAAATCGGGTTGATAGCGTTATTTACAATTCCTTTTATATTCCCAACGGTACACCCAGTTTTTACATGGGCGTTTTGGTTGATGACGATAATACGCCCTTGGCAAACATGCAGGTAAATACATTATTGTTGAGTACAAACAAAGATGATTTTTCAGTTGCAATTCCGTTTACTGCCACATTTATAAATGTGCAAGGACAAGATCCCATTTGGTTAACAAGCGTTAATACAAGCAATTTGATTCCCGGAACAGTTTATTATATGCGATACAGAGTCAACGACGGACAGCATACAACCAATACTGAATTCCCCGAAAACTCAAGCAATGAGCTTTATAAATCGTATTGGAGTTTCATCATTCAACCTTAATGAATATGCGGTATTTTTTATTTTTATTGGGAAGTTTGAT
>JBBALS010000558.1:0-1326 GCA_040402915.1 Flavobacteriales bacterium | reverse complement strand
ATTAATTTCTCAGGCCGCGGAGTTTATTCCTGGCAGCGTTGTCATTGGCAATGAAGCAAAATACGAGCAGGTAAAGTTGGCTTTGGAGAATATCCCTGTGAAAGTGTATTGCGGAGCCGATGCTATTACCCAAATGATGGAGCAAGAAAGCACTCAAATGGTGTTAACTGCTTGTGTTGGATATGCTGGATTGCGACCCACTTTAGCAGCTATTCGCGCTGGAAAGCATATAGCCCTGGCCAATAAAGAGACGTTGGTTGTTGCAGGGGAATTGGTGACTGCCCTTGCAAAAGAACATGCAGTAAATATTTACCCAGTTGACTCGGAGCATTCGGCTATTTTTCAATGTTTGGCTGGCGAATGGGAAAACCCGATTGAGAAAATCTACCTAACAGCTTCAGGTGGTCCGTTTCGTGGGAAAGACCGAGAATTTTTAGCAACTGCAACCAAAGCCCAAGCCTTGAAACATCCTAATTGGGATATGGGTGCCAAAATCACCATCGACTCGGCAAGCTTAATGAATAAAGGTCTCGAGGTAATTGAAGCACGTTGGCTGTTCAATTTAAAACCAGAGCAAATAGATGTAATCGTTCATCCGCAGTCAATTGTGCATAGCATTGTGCAGTTTCAAGATGGCTCCATGAAAGCACAAATGGGCCTTCCCGATATGAAGCTTCCTATTCAATATGCATTAGGATATCCCAAACGATTAAAGGCCGATTATCCACGTTTTAATTTCCTGAACTACCCAGCACTTACTTTCGAACAACCCGATAGAGAAACTTTCCGCAATTTGGATTTAGCCTTTGAAGCCATGAAAAAAGGTGGTACCATGTCGTGTATTTTAAATGCAGCAAACGAAGTGGCTGTTGCTGCATTTCTTATCGACCGAATTGGATTTTTAGCCATGAGTGATTTATTGGAGCACTGCATGCAAACAGTAACCTGGACGGCCAAACCCAGCTACGAAGAATATGTTAAAACGGATTTGGAAACACGTCGTATTGCAGAGGCGTTTTTGTAATTCGAATTAGTTTTTCCAACTTGTTTTAAAATAATTGCCCCTAAGAAATTTCATATTTAATCCTAAATATGCTTGGTGAAGTTATAATGAGGGAAGTTTGCTTTTTTCTCCGAAAACGATTGATATTTCTTATTTAAACGATGGTGTGTATTTCCTCCAAACAATGAATGAACCCAATTCATTCGAAATTCAGCAAATTATAAAGAATAACTAATAAAATTCTTCACCTATAAATAAAAAAAGGACAAGCTTATAACTTGTCCTTTTTTGTGGGCCTGGCAGGAATCGAACCTGCGACCCGC
>JBBALS010000557.1:0-1332 GCA_040402915.1 Flavobacteriales bacterium | reverse complement strand
TAAGGCGATCGATAATTTCTCTGGATTTTTTGGAGAATCTGAATGCTACAAAGTTGAAAATTTGAGCATCAATTCGGCAAATTCCGATTTCAGCGCTTCGTATTTTCAAAACGGAATCGTGCTTGTTTCGAATCGACAAGGCAGCAGTTTCCCGAAGTCTATATTTCCATGGAATAATGATCCTTGGCTCGATTTATATACATCAGAAGGCCTCAACGACTCTACCTTGCAAGACGTTTCGCCCATCTCTTCAAAACTCAATACTAAGTACCACGAAGGTCCCGCAAGTTTTCATGTTCAAACACAAACACTCGCTTTTACACGAAATAATTTCTACAAAGGAAAAGTGCGAAGAAGTGCCGACCGTATCAACAAACTCAAGCTATTTTTCAGTAATTACAATGGAAAGGAATGGTCTAAAGTTGGCTCGTTCCCATTCAACAGCGATGAGTATTCCATTGGTCATCCCGCATTTTCGGAAGATGGTAAACGCTTGTATTTTTCGAGTGATATGCCAGGAGGTCAGGGTGGAAGTGATATATATGTGAGTCGATTCGAAAATAACACCTGGACAAGCCCCGAAAACTTGGGTCCCGAAATTAATACCAAAGGAAACGAGCTTTTCCCCTTTGTATACAAAGACAGTCTATTCTGTTTTGCTTCAAACGGATGGGGTGGAATGGGTGGTCTCGACAATTTTCGTTCGGTTCTTAAAAACGGAAAACCCCAAAAAACGGAAAACATGGGTTTGCCCATTAATAGTCCGGCCGATGATTTTGGAATGATCATGAATAATTTCGGCAAAAACGGATTTTTCAGTTCCAATCGAGCAGGAGGGAAAGGCAGCGACGACATTTATAGATTCACTTACAAAATGCGTCCAACAAACATTATTTTGGTGGATCAGGATGAAGTAAAAGCGGTTCCAAACGGGCGAATGAAAATCTATTCAAACGACGAACTTGTTTTTGATTTGCCTGCTGATGGCGAAGGTAAAGCTTCGGCAATGCTGCGCCCTTGTTTGGAATACAAAGTCATTACGACAGGCGATGGATTTCCTCAACATGAACAGATAATTAAATCGAACTGCCCGGTGAGTAAAAAGGACGATATCCGCATTTTAATGAAACGTCCAAAGTTGTATGTGAACGTGTTTGACAAATACTCCAACAAAGACATTTCGAATGCCCAAGTAGAACTTCTCGATTTAACAAGCAAAGCCGAGGCTGTTACTGCCGAAACTGATGCAAAAGGATATGTGCGATTCTACTTAGAACCTTGTCATCAATATCAAGTTCGTGCAAAAAAAGCGGGTTTACCCGATGCAATGAA
>JBBALS010000556.1:0-1333 GCA_040402915.1 Flavobacteriales bacterium | reverse complement strand
CCTCCTGATTAACAACAAATCGATCTATAAGCAACTCCAATGATTTATTACTAAGTGTATCCGACAATTGTTCCCAATCTTCAATACGTTTCAGTTCATTATCTATTCGAAGTCTCGAAAATCCTAGTTGTCTTAACAGGGATAATTTTTCCGGTGTGTTTTCGAAACGCTCATTGTTTAGTGGAGCATATAAAGAAATACGATCGCCTTGCTCTTGTGTATTGATAAAATCGACAACATCGGAAGAGGTAAACCGAGTAACTAATTCGCCCGAGACAGGTGAAAACGTTTGCCCGATTCTTGCAAAAAGCAATTTCATGTAATCGTAGATTTCTGTCGATGTTCCAACAGTTGATCTTGGATTGGTTGAATTCACTTTTTGTTCGATGGCTACTGCAGGAGAAATCCCTTGAATAAAATCAACATCAGGCTTATTAATTCGTCCTAAAAACTGACGTGCGTAAGAACTTAGGCTTTCTACATACCTTCGTTGACCTTCTGCATAAAGCGTATCGAATGCGAGTGATGATTTGCCAGAGCCCGACAAGCCGGTAATAACTACCAGTTTATTGCGAGGAATAGCAACATCTACATTCTTTAGGTTATGAACGCGGGCACCTTTAATATATATGGTGGTTCGGGGATCGATTTGATCGAGAGTTAGTTTTGGCATCTGTAAGATATTTGCAAAATTATCAAATCAAATTTGTTTTTGTCAAAAACCTTTATTTACTTTGTAAGAGAGCAAAAGAAAAAAGCTCTTTTTTAACTCCATACTTTTTCAACCAAAAATAATCGCCTATAGCAACAACCTCTACTTTTTAAGATTAGTCTAACCAATTTAAAAAAGGAGGTCACTATGCGTTTAGCTCAGGTTCAGGATCAGGAGTTGGTCCGCAACTACATTAATGGTCACGAAGAATCATTATCTGAATTGGTAACACGCCATCAGAAAAAAGTCTTTACCTATATCAGAATGTTGGTAAAAGACAGCGAATTGGCTGAAGACCTATTTCAAGATGTGTTCGTTAAAGTTATCCACACGTTAAAATCAGGGAATTACAATGAAGAAGGAAAGTTCTTGCCTTGGGTAATGCGCATTGCACATAATATTAGTATTGACCATTTCCGCAAAGCGAAAAGAATTCCAGTAGTTCAAACGAAAGATGATTTTGATATTTTTCGTACGCTTCGAATCGAAGATGATAATGTTGAAGAGAAAATGATTCAAGATCAAATTCTTGAAGATGTGAAAAAGTTAATTGTTGAACTGCCAGCAGAACAACAGGAAGTCTTGATTTTAAGACATTATGCTGATATGAGCTTTCAAGAG
>JBBALS010000555.1:0-1336 GCA_040402915.1 Flavobacteriales bacterium | reverse complement strand
CAACTGGAGTAGCAACACCAACAACTAGGACAGTTAGTACAAGCAAAGCAGGTACCTATAGTTTAACCATTACGGACGAAAATAGTTGTACAAGTGAAGTTGGTTCTGCTACAGTTACAGTTAATCCCCTACCTGCAAAACCTACAGTAACAAGTCAAACAATATGTGAAGGAGCAACTGCTACAATTACTGGACCTTCTGGAGTTTATACTTATACTTGGCTAGTGCCAACTGGAGTAGCAACACCAACAACTAGGACAGTTAGTACAAGCAAAGCAGGTACTTATAGTTTAACTATTATGGATGTAAATAGTTGTATCAGTGAAGTTGGAACTGGAACTGTAGTTGTAAATGCCTTACCACCTAAACCAACACTTACAAGTCCTGTAATATGTGAAGGAGAGACCGCAACTGTAACTATGTTAACTCCGACTGGAACAACCACTTATACTTATACTTGGCAGGTACCAACTGGGGTAGCAACATCAACAATAAAGACAGTGAGTACAAGTAAAGCAGGCAATTATAGTTTGACTATTACTGATGCAAGTAGTTGTACTAGTGAAGTTGGAACTGCAACTGTTTTTGTTAATGCCTTGCCAGCGAAACCAACAGTAACAAGTCCAACAATTTGTGAAGGACAAACAGCTACTATTACTTCACCTTCAGGAGTATATACTTACACATGGCAAGTTCCAGCTGGTGTATTAGCACCTGGAAATGTGAATACATTTACAACTACTAAAGCAGGCACTTATAGCTTAAGTATAATAAATAACAAAGGCTGTAATAGTGCCGTTGGATCAGGTGTTGTTTCCGTGAATGCTACACCAACTGCACCTACTGTTTCAAGTAATAGTCCAATTGATGAAGAAAAAACTTTGAACTTAATTGCTTCTACTTTAACTGGAGCATCTTATGCATGGTCGGGCCCTAATGGATTTGCATCTATTCAACAAAATCCATCTATCACAGGTGCAAATCCTGCTAATTCAGGCAAGTATTATGCAACAGTTACATTGAATGGATGTACTAGTGTAAGTTCTTTACCTATAAATATTTTAGTGAATGCTAAAGTCCTAAGTTCCCCCGTCTTCCAAATACCGAATGCCTTTACACCCAATAGCGATGGGCATAACGATACTTTTAAAATTATAGAAAATGGGTATGTAACAAGTATCATTGGGTTTAAAATTTTTAGTAAATCGGGTAAGCTCATTTTTAGCGATAAAGATGGGGCCTGGGATGGAAGGTATGCAGGCGTGATGCTTGATTCGGATGTATATATATGGATTGCCGATTTTATGAATAAAAATAATATTCAAGAACACTTAAC
>JBBALS010000554.1:0-1342 GCA_040402915.1 Flavobacteriales bacterium | reverse complement strand
AATTTCGAGTTCGAACAAAAAGACGAAACACGTAAAGTTGAGTATGTTGTATTTCAAGTAAATCCATCTGCTCAAGATCGTGAAGATTTGAATAAAAACATCGCTTCATTGAAGGCGGAATTTCAAGCTACAACAGATGATAGTGCTTTTGTTAATGCCAATTCAACCGAAAGCATTCGCGTAGAAACGGTAAAACGTGGTAAACTAGGTCCTCAAATTGATTCCGCAGTTTTTAGCGGAGCCGCAGGTACTGTTTATGGTCCGTTTAACGATGGCGATATGTTGAAACTATTGAAGTTGAAAGGATTTAAAGCAACTTCCGATTCTGTTAAAGCACGTCACATTCTTATTTCAACACAAAGTGGAATGACAGCAGCTGTTGCATTGGCAAAAGCAGATTCATTGAAAAATGCAATCAAAGCAGGTTCTGATTTCTCTCTTTTAGCCATTCAATTCTCTGAAGATCCTGGATCAAAAGTCAAAGGTGGTGACCTAGGTTGGTTTACTGAAGGGATGATGGTTCCTGAATTTAATGATGCGTGTTTCAAAGGAAATGTTGGTGATCTAGTTACTGTAAGTACACAATTTGGTGCACACTTAATAAATATCACTGAGAAAACAAAAACGAGCAACAAAGCAGAAGTTATTTATTTGAGCAAAAAAGTTGAACCAAGCACTAAGACAGTGGATGAATTCTATGCGAAAGCAAACGATTTTGCAGTAAGTGCTGTTGACTTCGATGCATTCAAGAAAATAGCTGATGAAAAAGGAATGTTCATCGTTAGTAAAGATGGATTGTTGCCAAACGATCGTCAGGTAAATGATTTATCTAACTCACGCGAAATGGTTCAGTGGGCATACAACCAAGATCGCAAATTGAAAGAAGTTTCTAAAGTTTTCGATTTTGATGGAAATTACGTTGTCGCTTCTTTAACTGGATTAAAAGACAAAGGCATTCCTACTTTCGATCAATTGAAAGAAGTTCTTAAACCTTTAGCTATTCGTGAGAAAAAAGGAGATATGTTTAGTAAACAATTTACTGATGCAATGGCAGGTATTGCTAGTATCGATCAATTAGGTGCTAAAATGAATTTGCCTGCCGATACTAATGCAGCCATTACTTTTTCATCGTACTCCATTCCAAATTATGGTTATGAACCTAAAGTTATTGGTCGTGCCTTAGGAAGTTCAATCAATAAATTGTCAAAACCAATTATAGGTTCAAATGGCGTATTTGTTATACAAGTGAGTTCTATTACTCCGGGTCTGGCTCCTAAAGAATGGAAAGATGCGAAAAATCAAGTAGTGCAAACACTTGCTGGTCGCGTTGATAGTGGTGTTT
>JBBALS010000553.1:0-1344 GCA_040402915.1 Flavobacteriales bacterium | reverse complement strand
GTTGCAAAACATCGATTAAGGGGCTTGAAATTTACGAGACTTTCCATAGCTCCTAAATGAAACTATCCGCCCAATATTATCCTTACCAATGTATTTTCCAAGATAGGCTCCTATCGATTTTCTAATAAATTCAATACCTGTTCTCCTACCCCATAGGTCATCCACTTTTGCCCATTTGGGTATCTGCTTCCAATAAACTCGTTTTGTGGCAATTGCAAGATGATAATGCCAATGTCCGTTCTTAGATACCTCCGAAACCCATAAATGTCCTAAGATGGGCAAATTATGTCTCTCAAAGCGTTTTTTAATAGCGTCAAGGGTAGTTGCTAATCTTTCATTACTTTGATTCGCTTGGGTAAGTGTAAAAAACATACAACTTACTTTTTTCTCTTGGTATAAGGGTTCATAAAATTCAGTAAATGTTCGAATAGCTTTTCGCTTTCTTTTTACCCCTTGCTCCAAATCGGTAGTTTGGTAGTCCTGGTCTTCAAGTAGTTCTCCCGTTTCCAAATCAAGTATATCTCCCGAAAAACTGATGCCCCATTTATACTCTTTTTGAAGTAGGAAAATATTTGCGTCTTTGTCCGCCATTACTCGCTTCTGCTTTACATATTGAAGAGCTTGTCGGGTATCTTTTGTGTCGGAGTTATTACATATTAGACAAGAACGAAGGCTTTCGTCTGTTAGCCCATTTTTATCCATAATGAAGACACCATCTTCGAAATGTGGATTTTTCGAAATGCCCCCTAACTTAAATTTATATATCTTTGTACTCACCACTTTTTTTTTTAGATAGGAGCCCTTGCCGGGGTTTTCCTATCTCACCCCACGGAAATCCGATGGGGTTTTTTTTAAGTAGGTTTTTTTCCTTGAAGCAATCTTCAGGGGTTCCGAAAACAAGTAAACTTGTTTACGGAGCCTACCCCTTTCGATTGTTTTTTCAAGGCTTGGAGTTGCACCTCTGCAGAGCCCCAAGAATTACCGTAAAAGTAGTATATTTGTTACGTCACATTGGGGAGTGACATATAAAGATATTAACACAAAATTTATGGAGCCTTGTATTAGCAACTGTTCGCTATGTGGAAAACTGATGCCACAATTCAAAGAAACGAAAAAATATTGTTCGCCAAAATGTAGAACAAAGGCTTATCGAATAAATAATAACCTACCTCTCACTTGGGTAAGGGATAGTTCAAAGAAAAAAATAAGTGGTTTACAGTTTCAAGTTCCTTGCAGAGTTCTGGACTGTCCTAACAAGGGTTGTTGGGTTAGAGACGACTTTAAGGCTTCTACGGGTTGCTTGAAAAAAAGTGGGTGCAGTAGTGGGTAATTTGTGTAACTTTG
>JBBALS010000552.1:0-1347 GCA_040402915.1 Flavobacteriales bacterium | reverse complement strand
TGGGTATTTCTACCTTGTTACTTAGTAATGCTAGTGGCGGTGTGAATCCAGCTTTTGAAATTGGCGATGTGATGATTCTCAACGACCATATCAATTTACTCCCTAACAATCCTTTGATGGGTAAAAATTTCAAAGAATTGGGGCCCCGTTTTCCTGATATGAGCGAACCTTACGATCGTTCCATCATTCAAAAAGCGCATGGCATTGCAAAAAATCTAGGATACAATATTCACGAAGGTGTATATGTAAGTGTAAGTGGACCTTGTTTCGAGACACCTGCCGAATACAAATACATGCGAATTATTGGTGGAGATGCCGTGGGCATGTCAACTGTTCCTGAGGTAATTACAGCACGACACATGTCACTTCCTTGTTTTGCAGTTTCTGTCATTACCGACATCGGTGTTGAAGGACGCATTGTAGAAGTAACTCACCAAGATGTTATTGATGCGGCTTCGAAAGCAGAAGTAAAAATGACTGCCATATTCAAAGGTCTACTAGCTGAAATGTAAAAAATTGATTAGGATTCATCTTTACCATTTTTTTGATGTTTTCTTTTTCATACTTTTGCACCCGAAAATAAAAAACAAAAACTTATAGAAATGGCTGGTAAAGTAACATTCACGATGATTAAACCGGATGCGGTTAAGAATAATCACATTGGAGGAATCCTTCAAAAAATAAATGAAGCTGGATTTGTAATCCGTGCAATGAAATACACGCAACTAAGTCCAGAAGTTGCAAGTAAATTTTATGCAGTACACAGTGAGCGTGGCTTTTTTGGAGAATTGGTTGAATTTATGTCATCGGGCCCAATCGTTGCTGTTATCCTTGAAAAAGACAATGCAGTTGCTGATTTCCGTGATTTAATTGGAGCAACAGACCCTACAAAAGCTGCTCCAGGAACAATTCGTGCATTGTTTGCTAAATCAATTGATGCAAACGCTGTTCATGGTTCTGATAGTGATGAGAATGCTGAGATTGAAGGAAGCTTCTTCTTTAGTCAGTTTGAGCGCTTTTAATACGTTATAAATTAATTGTAAACGAGGAGTATGAGATTCATGCTCCTCGTTTTTTATTTTCAATACACTATGAAAAAATTTGAATTAAGTCAGGATTTTATAGAGCTCAACAAATTATTGAAACTCATGCAATGGGCCGAATCGGGTGGACATGCAAATCAGCTTGTAGAAAACGGCGAGATTAAAGTAAATGGAGAATTTGAATACCGAAAGCGTAACAAGCTCCGCGCTGGAATGATTGTAGAATTTGGCAAATTGCAGGTGGAGATTGTGGAGGCAATGGGGGATTGATTTTGATGTGCTGATTTTTCGATGTGCTGATGTG
>JBBALS010000551.1:0-1353 GCA_040402915.1 Flavobacteriales bacterium | reverse complement strand
GAATGTTCAGAGTGATGATTATTTCGTTTGATTTATGCGACCCCGACTGGGTCGTATTTTCTTAAAATGGTATATTTTTATAAGTATGCGACTCCACCGGAGTATTTATTCAAATCGTGATTTTTTTAATCCCGGAGGGATTGAATGTTCAAAGGAATGATTAGTGCGTTTGATTTATGCGACCCCGCCGGGGTCGAATTTTCTTAAAATGGTGCATTTTTATAAGTATGCGACTCCGCCGGAGTCTTGAAACGATGCATTACCCAACAGACAATCGAATAACTAGGTTCGGTCAACCGAAATAATATGTGGATTATCGCTTGGTAGGTAATCTTGTAGTTTTTTAAGCAACGTTTCTGGATTAGAATCTACGATGAGCATCGCACGATTGCGTTCGCTGAGGAAATCGTCGGCTACCATGCGGTCGGCTTGTGCAATTAAATCATCGTAAAATCCTCCAACGTTCAAAACACCAATGGGTTTTTGATGCAATCCCAATTGTCCCCAGGTAAGCATCTCGAAAATCTCTTCCATGGTTCCAAATCCACCGGGCATGGTAATAATACCTTCCGATTCTTCGTGCATCATGAGTTTTCTTTGATGCATATTATCAACGACCACCATCTTCGTTATGCCTGTGTGACCAACTTCCAAATCATTCAGAAAACCGGGAATCACTCCCAAAACTTCCCCGCCATATTGCATCGTAGAACTAGCAATGATGCCCATCAATCCAACACTTCCACCACCATAAACCAAGCGAATTTTTTGTTCTGCCATGAGTTGCCCCAATTGAGCAGCCGCTTCGGCATAAACAGGTTTATTTCCTTTTCTGGATCCGCAATACACAACAATCGATTTCATAATTTTTATTTAATATGTGAATTCGCAGGCAATGGAAATAGAAATACTGGCGAATAAAATGTGTTTATTTAGTTGTTGCCATTGGATATCCTTTGGCAATCCAATCTACTCGGAGGTTTTCGGGAAGATTAAGTAAAAAGCTATTTTTCAAACCAGCGGCGTTAAGTGCTTCAAATGCTGGACGAATGTTGGGGCAATTTTTAAATGGGCAGCAACCACAATACACAACAACTTCGGCAGACTTATCCAATTTTACGAGTTCTTTTTTAAGTTTTTCGATGTTTGCTTTTTCTTGTCCCGGGCCAATATCAATAGCTTCTTTAATAACTCCCGAAGGACCAATATTGAATATGATTGGATGATTTTCGGTGGAAGCCAATTTTTTCGCAAGAAGAGCAGGTTCCATTAATTGCTCCGGCTGCCATGGCTCTGCTCCAGCATCAACATTATTTATTTTTGAAATTGCAAAAGAAATTGTGTTTGCTTTTC
>JBBALS010000550.1:0-1356 GCA_040402915.1 Flavobacteriales bacterium | reverse complement strand
GCATCGGCTATATAAATGTTAGATGTAGGCTCTACTTTCAATGTTTTATAAGCAGTATCCGGACAATTGTATTGATTGTTGGCAATAAGTTGAATTTCAAATTCACCTTCGATTACATTTTGATAAATATGCTGATTTACAAAGTTGTTGTATATGGCACCATCACCCACATCGAGAGTGAAAATTGTTGCTTGAGTTGATTGATTTTCAAACCCGACAACAGGATAATCAGAAGTTATAAAATCTTTATTAAGCTTAAATTGGGCATCGGCTCTCGGATTAACCACGACCGCTTGCGTAATGGTTGTATCGTCGAAACAAATATTATTATTTCCTACCTGCAAGGTCAATGTGTATTTTCCATCATTTTCATATTCATGAATAACATCGGGCCCTTGTTGAGAAGAAACACCATCGCCGAAATTCCAAATCCAGGCATCTCCATAAACATCCAATGCACTAAAAGTCACATTGAGTGGCTCACATCCAATCGGTGGATCAATATCTAATATGGCTTTAGGTTGCGCTGTTAAAACATAGGTATTCGACATTGTATCCATGCAGGAGAACTCGTTCGATACCATTAAATCAATCTGGATATTTCCTGTATCATTGATTGCAATAATTGGCTCAAATTCAAAAGAACTTTGTTGTTGCCATTTCCATAAATAGGACAATCCTCCTTGCGATGCATTGAACACATTCACACTTGCTTCTAACCCGCAACTCGCATACGAATCGAGGGTAAAACTACTTGTTGGTTTAGGGAAAACCGAAATCACAATTTGTGTATCAATTGGACAATCGAGGTTACTGGCAAAGCTGAAATTATGAGCAGTGACGTTAACAGGATATTCTCCAAACTGGTAATAATTGGTTGATGGATTGAATGAAGTAGAACTCAATCCATTTCCAAAATCCCATTCCATTCCGCTGGTGTATAGCGTGTTATTAAAGAAATTGACATGCAAAGGCATACATCCCATCATGGGATCGACTTCGATATTTAACTGTGGAATATTTCGAACTTCAATGGGCAAGGATAATGTATCAGGACATCCAAAAACAGGAGAATATCCAATGAGTTGAACAGTATAATTTCCAGGGGTATCGTAGGTGTAATTGGGCTCGAAGGATGCAGATGTTTCATTGTTTCCAAAATCCCATAAGTATGCAACTGCGCCTTGCGAAAGATTTGTTAAACCAAGCACACTTCCTTGGCAAATTACATCTTCAACGGGAATAAAATCAATAGCAGGTCTTGGGAATACCGTTATATTCGAATAAGCCGTATCAATAGAACAACCATCTGTTGCAATTAAACTAACCGTATAATTTCCTCCTTCTTGAAATATA
>JBBALS010000549.1:0-1360 GCA_040402915.1 Flavobacteriales bacterium | reverse complement strand
TGCCGTTTGAATTTGTTGCGGCTCCGCCTGTTATAATAATCCCGCCTGGTTTGATGGTTAGACAAATTGCATATTCGTTAAGCGCTCCAGGAGCACTAAAAGTTTGTGTCCATTGAGCCGTTCCATCAGGAGCCCAGCTGCATAGAACCAAATCCAAATTGGTAGTAATGCTTGGGTCAATATCTGCTTGACCCGTTACGATGATCATTCCGTCATCATTAATAGCAACATCGCTAAAACGATCGTCCGAAATTCCGGTATTGTTATAGGTTCTAAACCAAGCAGTTTGTCCAGCGCTCGATACTTTCACCAAAACACCATTTAAATCGGTGCCATTAAAAGTTCTTCCGGAAATGTAGCAGTTTTCGGAGGCGTCTAATACGATTGCAGTATTTCGGTCATCTCCCGTGCCGCCATTCCAGATATGCGTCCATTGAACGATTCCATTGCTATTGTATTTCACCAAAAGCATATCATCGTCAACACCGTTAAAGGTTCTACCTGCCACATAAATATTTCCAGAAGCAGCTATGGCCATTGCAACGGGCTTGTCATCTAAATTTAATGTTCCATTGTAACGAACAGCCCATAACTGGGTTCCTGCTGCATTGTATTTTACGGTAGTGAAATCGTAGTTTGTAGTAATCGCAGGGTCGCTGTCGCTATAGCCAGTAATTACGATGTTGTTTTGTGGGTCGAGTGCAATGGAAACGGCTCTGTCTGTAGCTCCTGCCACAAAGCTGTATTTGCGGGTCCAAATTGTATCGCCGGCTTGATTTAACTTGATGGTTGTAAAGTCGCTTCCTGCATTCGAATTTTTTGTGTATCCCGTTGCATAAATATTTCCCGTTGCATCACACACAATACCCAATGCATTGTCGGTGCTACCTGTGCTCGAATTTCCAGAAAGCGTTTTCTTCCAAACCAATGCTCCCGCTAAACTTGTTTTGGTGATGCACATGTTCGGATCTAAATCTTTTTCAACGCTAAAGCCTGCTCCTAAAATAGATCCGTCCGAAGAAAAGCACATGGCGTTAATTTGATCTTGATTATCACCTATCCCAGAGAAGTTCTTTTCAAGTTCTTTGGTTCCCGCGCTTGTAAATCGTATTAAAGTTGCATCGGGTTGCTGATTCGAAATACTTTTAAAACCTACAACGATTGCTCTGTTGCTTGCGTCAACTATACAGGCAGCTCCTTCGTCTGCAAGTGTTAATGTTCCTTCTGTTTTCACAAATTGCTGAACTCCTGCTGTATTATACTTTATCGAAATCCAATCGTTTACAATCGCAGTTGTGGCGTCTGCATCACTAATTCCCGTTACCCAAACTTCTCCGGCTGTAGTAACCGCAATTGACTC
>JBBALS010000548.1:0-1361 GCA_040402915.1 Flavobacteriales bacterium | reverse complement strand
GGTAAACTTGAATTGAAAAAAGGACAAACACTTTCTCTTTCTATGCTACCAAATGTTTCAGACGGACTTTATCTTGTTTCTGTTCGCACATCGCATAGCATATTCTCCAAGAAAATTCAGGTCGCGAACTAATTATGAAAAGAATCATTCCATCGATTTTACTTGCTGGGAGTTTATTGTTTTTTGTTGCTTCTTGCACCAAAGACCGCATTTTTGAGCCAATCATAGTTCAAGATACGCTGATTAATCCCAATTCAAGCGAAGTCATTTCAATCAATGAATTTTTAGCAATTGGTTCAACATTATCGTCCGATGTAAATGTACCAAGCGACTGGATTGAGTTATATAATAAATCGAACAGCTCCTTTACACTGAATGCTGGCGAATGGTTTATTTCGGATACACCTGCAGATTTGGAGAAATTCGAACTCCCTCAAAAAACCATCTCTGCAGGAGGATTCCTGATTATGTTCTGCGATGACGATGGAGTTAATATCATTCCCGCAAATTCTCCATTCGTCCACTTAAATTTTGGACTTTCATCAACTGCCGGCGAAAGTGTTGTTTTATCACACAAAGTAGATGGAGTAACGGCCATTGTAGATCAAAAAGATTTCCCTGCACAAACGGATGCGAATATGTCGAATGCGCGAATTCCCAATGGAATTGGCAATTGGTCATATCCTGTTTCACCAACACCTGGAGCCTCAAACCAATGATAAAGTTTCTTTTCATTTTCATAGGTTTAAGTGCTATTGCGCAGCCAACACTGAGTAAGCTCAAAACAAGCAAATCGATTTTACTCGATATTCCCGAACCTTCTGATATTTGCGTTTCAGCGAATGGCAACTCCTTGTTTATCGTAAGTGATGATGGCGGACTATACGAAACCGATTTGGAAGGCAAGGTGCTTCGTTCTACAACGACAGATTTAAATGATGCAGAAGGTGTTTATGCTGACGATGAAAACATTTATTTGGTTGAAGAACGTAATCGTTTTATAAAGCAATATTCAATTAAAGACTTTGCGCTTGTAAATACGGTTTATGTTCCCTACGAAGGTGGTCGAAACAAAGCATTCGAAAGTATTGCAAAGCGCAGCGAAGGAGGTTTTGTATTGTTTACAGAAAAAGATCCTGTTTGGATGTTCGAATTGAATGAACAATTTCAAGAAACGGGTCGTGTTAAATGGAATTTACCTGGAGATATTTCTTCGGCAACCTTTTGGGAAAATTCCCTTTGGCTTTTATCCGATGAACGTGCTGAAATTTGGCTGACTGACTTTTCGAATAAGATTATTGTTAAACGATTCAAATTACCTGTTTTAAATCCCGAGGGAATGGCATTTTTACCCAATGGAA
>JBBALS010000547.1:0-1381 GCA_040402915.1 Flavobacteriales bacterium | reverse complement strand
GAATTTTGTCGATTGTACTAGGTTCTGCAACTGAATGAAAATCGGCATAAGCAATATTTCCATAGGAATTTGTCCCTGTAAAATACCCAGTATCGCCGGCAACAATCTCATTCGATAAATAATAATTAAATCCATCGCCTCCAACAATACTGCTGAGCGTGTCGCAAACTTGTTCGATGATTGGCGGCTGACAAGCCAATGAGCTTTGAATTGAATATCGGAAGCTGTTTAATGTGGCTAACATGCGATTTTTTTGTCCAACAGTGAATGCATTCATGCAAGCATCGTCGGTATAATCCATGAAATTCATAAACATATCTCCGGTGTTTGAGCATGAAATAGATGGTGATGAAGGACAACCGAAATAAAAATCTGCTTGATTGGGAGTATCATCAACCTGATCGGAACCCGAGCAATTGTTTGAACTACCATCATCATCACCCCAAATATGCAATAGATTCAACCAATGCCCAACTTCATGTGTGGCGGTTCTGCCTTTATGGTAAGGAGTCTGAACAGTGCCTGTTCTACCAAAATGTTTGTACATAATAACTACACCATCTTCGGCTGCTGTGGTTGTTCCAGGCAAAGTGGCAAATCCAATAACTTGATTTGCCATATTACAAACCCAGATATTCAAATATTTTCCAGACGGCCAAGCGTCAACACCACCTGTTGCGGAATATTTCATCAAGCTTCCTATGGAAAAAGAAGATGAGGTTGTTTGTGTGCGGGTAATACCCGATGTTGCTTGATTATAAGGATCTGTCTTTGCTAAACAAAATTGTATTTCGCAATTGGCAACTATGCTATTGAACATGGCTGGTGTTTGAGAAGCGTCTGCATTTAAACGAGCATAATCTTCATTCAACACATCAATTTGAGATTGAACTTGGGCGTCCGAAATGTTTTGCTCCGAAGTATTGTAAATAACATGAACAACAACAGGAATGGTAATAACCGATCGGGATGAATTACTTTGAGTAACGATCCAATGACTAATTTGCCCTTCGATGCTTTCTCTATTCGATGCCAATTCAGGATTCATTTGAAGAGCATTCGAATAAGCTTCCATCGTACCGCAATTCCGCTGTGCATGAATGAAAGATGAAATAAGGATTGAGCAAATAATAAGCAGGGTTTTCATTTTGAAATTTTTATAACTCGAAATCATAAACGATTTGTATTGGATCTATACATTTATTAATGAGCGAATTTAATCATTTAGATTTGATTCAAATGAATGATGCATTGTAATTTGGTATGGATTCCTGTTACTTTGTACTATGGCTTATCGAATTTTATTGGCGGAGGATGAAGAGAGTTTGAGAGAACTTATTGAGTTGAATCTTGAGCTCGAAGGATATCATGTTGACTCTGT
>JBBALS010000546.1:0-1388 GCA_040402915.1 Flavobacteriales bacterium | reverse complement strand
CAATCATTCCACTTTGTTTTATGACTACCATCGAAGTGTTTGATGGTTTTTCTTCTGGTTGGGGTTTTTCAATGGGTGATATGGCTGCTAATCTTGGCGGAGCTGGATTATTTTACACACAGCAACATTTTTTTCATCAGCAAAGATTCCTTCTTAAATATTCCTATCATCCAACAAATTATGCAGAACATCGGCCCGAAATTCTGGGTAAAACAAAAGTCGAAAGAATGCTGAAAGATTATAATGGACAAACATATTGGCTTTCAATTCCAATAAAGCAAGATGGTTGGTTTTGTTTGAGTATGGGATACAATGCAAGCGGAATGCTTGGTGGAAGAGATAATATTTGGACCAAGCAAGATGTTTTTTACGATTATTCATCAGTCGAACGATATTCAACTTGGTCGATGTCGTTCGATATTGATCTTCTTAAGCTGCCAATTAAAGGGAAATTTTGGAAAACCTTTGCGAGCACATTGCGGTGGATTAAAATTCCTGCACCCACTCTTCTATGGTCAAAATCGAATAATTTTAAACTGCACCCATTCTATTTTTAAGTTGACATCTTGCAATTGTAATATTCAGGTTATGTGTTTAATGTGAAATTATTTTGCTCAAATCAAGCAAGTAAATGTCATTAATTTGAAGGGAATGATTGAACTATCGCAGTTTTAACTATTTTTGTAGATAGACCGAAAACTCTGATTCATTATGCAGAGCTTAATTATGCAAAAAAATATACGTTTTTATATCAGAGCTGTACTTATACTGCTGATTAATGTCATTTTTAGCCAAGATGCTTTTTCGCAAGTTCCTTTGCCAGGAGATTGCTTAGGAGCTTACACGGTGTGTTCGATTTCATTTAATCAAACTGCTTCATTTAATGGAGAAGGGAATTATTTAGGTGAGGTTAATTCGACTTGTGTAACAAGTGGCGAGAGAAATAATGCCTGGTATATCATCAATGTTCAGACACCAGGTTTATTTGGATTCAATATTATTCCCAATTGCAACAACGATTACGATTGGGCATTATACAATTTAACAAACGCAACGTGTGCCGATATTGCTACTGATCCAACGTTAGAAGTAGGTTGCGATTTCAATGGCTCAACCGTTCCTGCTGCTATTACAGGAATGAATGATGGACCTAATCCTCAAGATGAACCACGTATTACGGTAGCTGCAGGCGATGTTTATGCATTGTTAGTGAATAACTTTTCTGGCTTAAATCAATGTGGATATCAACTCGATTTATCGCTTTCTACTGCAGGAATCATTGATATTACTCCCCCATCATTGTTGGCCGTTACTTCGCAAGTTTCTTGTGGTGCGAATGCGGTTTCTTTTAGTTTCACTGAGTTTGTTAAATGTAATACGGTTGATTT
>JBBALS010000545.1:0-1388 GCA_040402915.1 Flavobacteriales bacterium | reverse complement strand
CAATTGTTAGCTACGCAACGCCAGGAAGTTATGATGTTCAACTCATTGTTACGACTGGTTTACAAAGTGATACGTTGAATTCTGTTAATTTTATTGTTGTAAGACCAATGCCGGATGTTCAAATTATTGCTTCATCCGATTCTGTTTGTTTGGGAACTCAGATTAATTTACAAGCTACAGGAGCTTCAAGTTATTTCTGGAATCCAGGTCCAGGTTTAGTTTCTTCTGATGATACGTCTGTATCCGTTTCGCCAACTTCGAATAGTATTTATTCCGTTGTTGGAGTTTCTGATGTAGGATGTTTTAATACCGATGTTCTTTCGCTTACTATTATTATTCCCCCCGCTATGCCAACCATTTCGATGCTAGACTATATGTTGGTATCGAGTCCTGCGTTTAGCTATATTTGGTATGTTAACGGTGTGGAAATTCCTGATTCGGATACCATGATTTGGCAGCCAATTTACAATGGAAATTACAATGTGCGTATTTACGATCAATTTGGATGTACATCTATTTCTGCGCCTTTTACCTTTACTTGGGCAGGTATTGACACTCTTCCAAATCATGAAATTAGACTGTTTCCTAATCCAGCAATAAGTAAATTTAAAATAGATTCAGATATTTCAATTGAACGTATTTCGGTTTACTCATCTTCTGGGCAATTACAATTTTCGAAATCAGGAGATTTTAAATCACTCGAAATAGGAAGTGATACTTGGAGTTCGGGATTGTATTTGGTGCGAATTAAAACAGCTACATCCGAATATTCAAGGCATTTGATAATTACTGCGCCTTAATCTTCAGCCATCAAAGCGGCTACATTTTTACCCACAAGCGAACCAATTGCCACACCCATTCCGCCCATTCTAACCGCACAAAATACATTGTTGTCGATTTTTTCGATGATAGGTAAACGCGTTTTTCCCAATCCGAGCGTTCCTGCCCAACGCTGATCAATAGTAAAATCTATTCCTGGAAGTATCGTTTCTTTTAAATATTTCTCCAGTTTTTGTTGAATGATTTCAGTTGTTTGATGTGAATAAGTATTTTCTGCTACTTTATCTAGATTTCGTCCTCCACCAAATAAAACTCGATTTCCCACATTACGGAAATAGAAATATCCCTGATCCATGTGGAAGCATCCTTTAATCTTTAGATTCGCAATAGGCGATGTAATGAGAACTTGGGCTCTTCCTGGTTCCACGTCGATGTTTGGGAGCAATTGCTTTGCAAATCCGTTGGTGGCAATGAGTAATTGTTGGCAAGAAATCTCGCCCAAGGATTTTGTGGAAACAGAAACACCTTGCTCATTATCTTCAAACGAATCGACTTCAACACCGTGTAAAATGGTAATGTCCATATTGCGAGCAAGCTGCAGCAGGGAA
>JBBALS010000544.1:0-1389 GCA_040402915.1 Flavobacteriales bacterium | reverse complement strand
TTTGGGGAGCGCCCAAAGCAACATTTTTGTTCCCGTATTGCTTTGAATTAAAATCTATCTTTGCCATAAACAGTCTGCCTTGTCGCGAGGTATTTGCAAAAGTACCGCGAGGAAAGTCCGGGCAACACAGAGCATCCTGCTTCCTAACGGGAAGGCGGTGGAAGGGAAACCAACCACTGACAGCAAGTGCCACAGAAAAAATACCGCCATTTTTTCGGAAATGGTAAGGGTGAAAACGCGGGGTAAGAGCCCACGACGCATTTGGCGACAGGTGTGATGGTAAACCTCAGGAGTTGAAAGTCCAAATAGGCAAGAGATGAGGCTGCTCGTCTAAGATCTTCGGATCGCTCTTGCGGGTAGGGCGCTAGAGCCTGCTGGCGACGGTAGGCCCAGATAAATGACAAGGGTTGTTCTTTCGGGAACAATACAGAACCCGGCTTATAAGACTGTTTTATTTTTCTTTTAATTGAGTGAATTTAGGTTGGAATGCAAAAATAATCGACGCTTAATCATTTTATCAACAAGAAATTTTGGTTTGAAATTTTCGAATTAAAAATTAAATACATAGTGTTGATAGGCATTTCAGGAGATTAAAATGGGACCAACGAGATGTGTCGAAAGCGTGGTGAATAAGTGTACCTTTGCGGCTCAATATATATAATGACTACTTTTTCTGAATTGGGGCTCCGTCCGGAGCTTCTGGAGGCAGTAACCCAGATGGGGTTCACGACTCCAACACCTATCCAGGAGCAGACAATACCACTGCTTACTGAGAACATTACCGACCTTGTTGCACTTGCTCAAACCGGAACCGGCAAAACTGCTGCGTTTGGATTGCCATTGCTTAACATTATGGATGAAGAACGCCGCACTCCGCAGGCGCTTATCCTCTGCCCTACCCGCGAACTCTGCATGCAGATTACCAAAGACTTAGAAGCTTTTTCTTCGAAAATGCCTTTGGTGAAAATTGTTGCCGTTTACGGAGGAACTGCTATTACCACACAAATTAGCGCCATTAAACGCGGTGTTCAAATAGTTGTGGCTACCCCAGGACGTTTGAAAGATCTTATCGATCGTAAAGCCATTGCCTTGGGCGAAGTGGAAACTTTGGTTCTCGATGAGGCCGACGAAATGCTCAACATGGGCTTTCGCGAAGACATCGATTACATCTTAGCTACTACACCTGAAGAAAAACAAACTTGGTTGTTTTCGGCTACTATGCCTTCGGAAGTTGCTTCTATTTCGAAACGCTACATGGTTTCTCCAGTGGAAATTTCTGTTGGAAAGAAAAACCAAGGTGCGAGCAACATCAGCCACGTTTATTACATGGTGAGCAACCACAACCGTTACAACGCATTAAAACGTATTGCCGATAATCACCCAGATATT
>JBBALS010000543.1:0-1394 GCA_040402915.1 Flavobacteriales bacterium | reverse complement strand
GTTCATTCTGAAAGTGTAATCAACTTTCTCGAAAAAAGATTGTACGTGGACGATACTGGGATCAAACCGATGAGTATATGAGACCTGTTCATATTAAGTAAAAATTCTTCTTTGATCCTTGTCAAGTTCATATCTAAGTAATAATCTTCGCACATGTCTAAATCGATTAGATCCGTCGCCGCAACGGTCACCGTCTTGATTCTTGGATTTTCCGCACTTTCAACGAAGGGTATGTCAGCTACGGCCGTTTCGTATAAAGACAATCCCACCAAGCACATCCACTCATCAATCCAGATTGCGCAATTTAGTTTGAATCAGGATTCGTGGCCTGAATTCAGGATCGCCGATAGTGGTGCCCTGATTTACACTTATAGCACACCTAAACCGTCTTTAGAAAAAATCGTGATTTTCTCTCCTGATGCCAAAGGCGATTATTTAGAAGATGTAAATGGGGTCATGATCCCAAATCGAGTAATTACAGGTATTGATAACTTTGAAAACAGTAGTTTCTTAAGAGAGTTGCCTGATAAGTCTCTCCAGTTCCGAATGTATTCCGGGACCCAGAGCGTAATAAATACTTATGGGCCAGAAGCCGGCGGTAACGCGGTGCCGACAATGGTCACTAATGTCACCGATCAGTTACTTGAGACTGACTGCGGCATATTAAGTCTTGAAAAAGGTTCATTCATTCCACCACCTGATTGGTCCCGAATCGATAATTACGCAAGTTTCATATTTTCGAAATTTGGTAAAGGAGGGGGTTTGACCGAGGTACAGACAAGATTTTGTAACCCACAAATCGGTCGGTTCTGGACGAAGACAATTAGCTTCACCAAGCGAATTCCAGCGTATCCTTGCACTCCGTATGGCATGGCTATACCGGGGTCACCTGGCCAATATTACGTAGAGAACTGGTGGACTTGTTCCCTTGCGGTCACAGCACCCCTAGATTATTGGAGTAGGCCGAGAACTTATGCGCGAATGAAAATTGAGACAGCCCTAAATCCGAAACCAATTTCTACATTCACAATCGAACATCCTGCAAGTTTCCTTCACATTGATTCCAAAGGCCAGCTATACGTTATGACGAGAGTAGGAAACAGCCCCTCAGCAACAGTTTCATTAGTGCGATTAGGAAAGAACCCAAAAGGCGTCCAGACAGGTACACCAGTGGTCACTTTTGCGAACGGGAAAAATGTCGGTCCCTGGAGTGCTTGGAAAGATTATGGATTTGATTCTCATGATCGCTTTTGGATTCTGAAAGGAAAACAAGATCTCTACTACTACCAATTTTGAGAAATAAATTGTTGATTAATTGCGCGAGAAACGTACTTAGTAACGTGGACGATACTGGGATCGAACCAGTGACCCCCACAATGTCAATGTGGTGCTCT
>JBBALS010000542.1:0-1398 GCA_040402915.1 Flavobacteriales bacterium | reverse complement strand
CATGCTATTTTGGAAGGTTGTCCAATTGAAATGCGAGCAAAACTTTACGCCATTTCAAATACGCTTTGTGCAGCCTATCTTCCATTTGAAGTGCAAACACAAACGCGCCATTATCCGCGTAAACCAGCACATAGTTTTAAAATAACCCTTGAGCGAATTCAATCCTAATGTGCGGAATTGCAGGACTTTTCTCTCCCGAAGGAATATCTCCGGAGCATCTCAAACGAATGAGCAAAACCATTGCGCATCGTGGTCCGGATGGAGAAGGATTTGTATTTTTCACAGAGCAAAAATCAATTCCACAGGCAAGTGATGAAACTCCAGAAAATTGCATTGGACAAAATAATGGGTGGAGTCCTGCAACACGCCAAACCGAAATTTTAGAAAAAATTCAAGGTGGATTTGCGCATCGTCGTTTATCAATCATCGACCTAGCCCCAACCGGCCATCAACCCATGTGCAGCATCGATGGCCGATTTTGGATTACGTTTAACGGGGAGATTTATAATTACCTCGAATTACGCGAAGAACTTCAAAAATTGGGCGCACGATTCATTTCTCAAAGTGATACCGAAGTCGTATTAAACGCTTATCATTATTGGGGAGAAGCCTGCCAACATCGTTTCAATGGAATGTGGGCATTTGCCATTTACGACCATAATCAGAAAACGCTTTTTGCTTCACGCGATCGCTTTGGAGTGAAGCCCTTTTATTACTCTCAAATCGAAAATCGTTTTGCATTTGCCTCCGAACAAAAAGCACTATTAACGTTACCTTGGATTCCTTTTCAAGTAAATCAAGAAGCCGTTTTCGATTATTTCCTTTTTAGTCAGATCGAATATCAAGCAACTGGATTTTTTGAAGGAATTTTAGAATTACCTGCTGGACATTGTTTAAAGTATTCATTAAACAATAGAAATGTTTCAGCAAAACCCTGGTATGTTTTAAATGTAAACGAAAGTGATGAGCCATTCGATAAATCACAAAACGACAAACATGTTTCGCGCATTCAAGAATTATTGAGCGATGCAGTTCGATTACGACTTCGGGCAGATGTTCCTGTAGGATCTTGTTTAAGCGGCGGACTCGATTCTTCGGTAATTGTTGGCTGGATGAGAAAGCACTTGGGACATTCCAATCCCTTGCATGTGTATACCGCCGAATTCCCTGGTAATGCTGTCGATGAAGGCAAATGGGCAAAATTGATGGCTCAATCGGTCAATGCTATTCAACATACTGTGTTACCCGATGCAGAATCCTTGTTGCGCGATATGGAAGCACTAACATATTGTCAGGATGTTCCCATTTGGTCGACGAGTACGTATGCACAATTTCGTGTGATGCAAGCTGTTAAAGAAAGCGGCATCAAAGTAGTTTTAGATGGACAAGGAGGCGATG
>JBBALS010000541.1:0-1414 GCA_040402915.1 Flavobacteriales bacterium | reverse complement strand
CGACTTTGGATTATAAAAACGATAAGGGATTTTCCTTGTTAGGTGGTATTGACATTCGGAGTTATCGAGGTTCTCATTACCAGAAAGTAGATAATCTGTTTGGTGGCGATTATATGGTGAATGCATCCAACCAATTAGATCCAAAGCCTTTAGCTCCTGGAGACCCGAACTTTTCATATCGTGTAAAACGCGAAGGCGATAAAATAAATTACAATAACGACGGGGTTGTTCGTTGGGCTGGATCGTTTTTGCAAGCAGAATGGAACAAAGGATATTTCAGCTTTTTTGTAACTGGGTCTTTATCATACACCGGATTTAAGCGCGAAGATTATTTTAGAAAGAAAGACATTGTTGTTAACGATTCAACATATTCAGAAGTTGTTGGATGGGGTGACACGTTAAATTATCTTTCGCAGGGTGGTGTTATTAAATCTGAAATTTTAAGTCCTGGAGAAGCAGCTACATTTAACGGAATAAGATACACTGCCGATTCTCCAGAAGCGCGCTATAACACCAATGAATTTAAGTGGTTTCCTGGTTATACTTTTAAAACTGGGGTGAATTACAATATCAATGAGTACATGAACGTGTTTGCCAATGCAGGTATTTTATCCATTGCTCCTCGTTATTCCTTGTTTTATACCAACACCTCCAACATTTCATTTCCCGATGCCAAACAGCAACACATTTATGCCGGCGAAATGGGCTATGGATACAAACGCAAAAAATTTGCTGCGAATCTAAACGGGTATTACACTTTCTGGGAAAACAAGCCACCACAATCGTTTGCAAATATCACTTACCAGGGAGATCAATACAGCTACCAATTGCAAGGTTTAAATACCGTTCATGCTGGATTTGAATTGGATTTTACGGGCATTCTAATTAAAAACCTCGAGTACGAAGGAATTGCTTCTTGGGGTGATTGGAGATACCAAAAAGGCGGAAGTGCTTATTTGTTCGATAATAATGGCGTTATTGCCGATACATTGAATATACAAGCAAACAACGTACACGTTGGAGATGCTGCACAAATTCAACTTGCCGGAGGTTTGCGTTATGAGCCTTTTAAAGGATTCTATATCAAAACACGCTTAACCTATTTCGATAAAAATTATGCGAACTTAGACCCATTGACCTTGATTCCTGTTTTGGATGGATCGGGTAATGTAGTTCGTGATAATAGCAATCGCGAATCTTGGAGAATGCCTTCGTATTTCTTCTTGGATTTATACACAGGATACAATTTCAAGTTTGCAAAAATGAACTTCACATTGAATGCGAGCATCATTAACATTCTTGATCGTATCTATATTACCGATGGAATTAACGGAGCTAATTTCGATGCATCCACTTCGACAGCCTATATTTCTCAAGGCCGCCGTTTTAATCTTGGTTTGAAGGTCTCATTTTA
>JBBALS010000540.1:0-1416 GCA_040402915.1 Flavobacteriales bacterium | reverse complement strand
TTTCTGCCAAATTAAATTGGTTAAATGATCGGTAATTGTTCCATCCAAATTATCATTGAAATGCGCATTAATTAACTCAGGAACTTCCACATCTCTAACTAATCGAGTGTGAAAATGTTTCAGACCTCCTGCGCTAATTGTTTCAGTTTTGGGATGATTTCCAATTCCACCACCTGCATTGGTTGCCCAAACTTTATTGGTATCGTTGGCCTGACGATCACTTGTCCACCAGTATTCTGCAGCAGTTGTTGTAAAAACTGAAGTATTAATTGCAGGGTTAGACAACTGATGATTTAAAATACTGAAACCTTCATGAGCATTAGGTAATCTCCAATCGGAATAGCCTGCCAATGTTGATGTATCGGCATAATGCAGAGCTTGTGTAATGGTCATCTCACCACCATCGGTTTTTTGCCACATCAAACCGGTTACAGTGTCGGTAACTGTACCATTTCCATTTTGTGTGAAGTAAGGTGCGTTTATCGTGAAATCAGCGTCTTCGCCTGGAGTCGATGTATAACTCGAAGTGCAACCTGAATCAGGAAGCCGCTTCATCGTTTTGAGAATACTTTGTGCCTGTGTAAAAAATGAAATTAATAAGAACGAAATGACACAAATGTTAATTTTCATTGTAAATTATTGGATAATTATTTTTTGAGTGATTGTTTTCCCCAAGGAATTAAATTGCATAAAATAAATGCCATTATTTAATGATCGAACATCAATCATTTCTTTCAATATTCCAGATAGAACAGACTTCCCAAGTGTATTGAAAATTTTAAAAGTTTCATTATCCTGAAAAGTTTGCTTGTTTTTAATGGTTAAAAAATCATGTGTTGGAATTGGAAATATTTGAATGTGATTGTTCTCTATATTCCCAGTGGATGTGGTTCCGTTTACCGTATGCCGAACAATGACTTCATTGTCTAAAACCACATTGGAGCTCCAAATAAATTGCGCATCATTGTTTGGTTCATCAAAAATGTTTGTGAAATTGGTATAGGCAGGTTTATTATTTACACCAATTTCGGCATTGGTAAATGTTGTTGCATTTGGCCAAGAAGCATCATCGAAATCTGCGTTTTGCCAATTGGAAGGACGCGCCCAATGAAGACCATAATAGGCCGAACCATCGTTTGAATCTTGAATTAAGCAATTGTTCGAAAGTCGCTGCGTGCCATTTTCGGTTGGACAAGTTAAATCAACAATTGGGGCGGTGTAAAATGTTTGCGCTTTCCAGGAATTGTTGGTGATGGCAATGGTCGCGTTTGACTCATCCTTAAAAACCGCTACCATGCCTCCATCACCCGAATGATTAGTAAAACCGCCACTGAGTTCGGTGCCAATGCCTAAATTTTCTTCCCAATCGACAAGCAGCATGGCGATGGTAAAAGGTCTGTTTACGCGAAATCGAAC
>JBBALS010000539.1:0-1418 GCA_040402915.1 Flavobacteriales bacterium | reverse complement strand
AAACCGAGACAGAAACCGAGACAGAAACCGAGACAGAAACCGAGTCAGAAACCGAGTCAGAAATTCCAACTGGCTGTGCCATTATTCCACCAATTATACCACTTGGAGATGTTCACTTTGTTTGGAGTAGATTATTAGACCCTTCTTCAGTTTGGAAATCAGACGTTTTTGCTGATGATAACACAACACAATTCGGAGATCATTGGGCCGTTGATTGGATGGAGATTGGTCATGAAATACCAAATTCAAGACCTAATGGATCATTTTATATAATAGGAGGAATGCCAACTCTTCTAGACAATACCGGAACAGGTTTAAATTTTGACGGCTACTATTTACTCGGAAGAAAATTCAATGGATTCTTTTCAAGAAGAAAAGTCTCACTCAGATTCAAAAATACACTTATTAACACAAACGTAATAAATTTTGGCAATCCGGCTTTAAGAGCGTCGTTTACACCTGAAGATTTTGGTCGCATAACTTTGCAAACTTCCGTGTTGAGTCCAGAAATAGAATACGCTGGCGGCATAGCGTATGAATTTTATAGACTGTTTGTTTTAACTTCCGCAAACTCTGGCGGAAGAATTGATGGACCGCTAGGACCAAATGCAACATTCAGTACCAATCCGCTATTTAGAATATCTGAATCTGAAAATGCATCTGCTGTAGATTTATTAAAGGCATTCGCTGATAAAATCATGAGTCAACCGTAATTATATAAATTCAAATATGTCAACTCAAATATCTAAATTAATACCCTCTCTAGATTCCGCTCCTAATATTTGCAATTTAATTAGCGCAATTAGCAACCCGCTTCCTCTTCCAACGCCCACACCAACTCCTACTCCAGATCCTGAACAATCAACAGAAACGGAAACCGAAACGGCGACGAATTCAGAACTTGTAAAACTCGAACTTAGAAGGTTCCAAAATACAGCCAAAGCTGATCCAGAGACATGCTGCGCTCAAACTGGAGAACAACTTTTAGGTGCAAAAATAGCAAATACAAATACCTTAAACGCTACCGCATTGACAGATGCAGGAATACATCCGCTATATTGCCATGAATGCTGTGGTAAAGCTCCAGAAGCTTACTGGTGGGATAGTTTAAAAATTTGCCCAAAATCAAAATGTGAATCGCTCATTTGTATTCAAAATGGTGTAAGTGAAAATGTATTCTTTTTCCATTCTGACGGCTCTACTGGACTTGAAAAACCCCAAAAAGTTGTGATAAATGGAAAATTATATACGCTTCAACTTCTGGGTCATCATTCAGTGACTAACGCATATGGAGCTAAACGCTTTATGATATCCAATGGGTCGATGCAGGCTTTTTATGTTGGCGGAAAATATTTATAAAAAAACTTGACATTCGAATAAAAAATAAGCATGATTGCTGAATCATGTCAAAACAAGCC
>JBBALS010000538.1:0-1426 GCA_040402915.1 Flavobacteriales bacterium | reverse complement strand
ACACTATTGTTCGCATTCAATATGAATGTGTAAGGTCCGGGCAAACAACTCTTCATGAGCTTATAAACAGGTGTATCAACCGCACGTGCATATTCTGTAATGTGACGAAAATCATCAAATACAAAAGAGAAATCTGCTTTTTCTGACTGAATTCCTTTTAATTGAGCAACACGCTCAACAGCCTTCGACTTGTGAATCTCACAACCAAATGCATACACACCATCTGTTGGATAAATAATCACTCCTCCATCCTGTAAAATATCGACAACTTTTTTCAATTGTCGAGGATCTGGTGTTACAGGATGGATTCGAATGATCATTACATAGACGTTTTTTTAAAGTCCGAAAGGAATTTCTCTAATCCAATGTCTGTTAAAGGATGTTTCAATAAATCCGTAATAACATTTAATGGACAAGTAACCACATCGGCACCAGCTTCTGCACATTCGATAAGATGCATTGTATGGCGAATGGAAGCAGCTAAAATCTGCGATTCAAAACCGTAATTATCGTATATCAAACGGATTTGCTGAATCAATCCTACTCCATTTGTAGAGATATCATCCAAACGGCCAATAAATGGAGAAATGTAAGTTGCTCCAGCTTTAGCAGCAAGCAATGCTTGTCCGGCAGAGAAAATCAAGGTGCAATTTGTACGAATTCCTTTTTGTGAGAAATACTTAATCGCCTTAACACCATCGCGAATCATGGGAACTTTCACCACAATTTGTGGATGTAGAGCTGCTAAGTTTTCACCTTCATGAATAATTCCAGCATAGTCGGTAGCAATTACTTCCGCACTAACATCGCCATCCACAATTTCGCAAATATCAATATAGTGTTGTAAAATATTATCGGCACCTTTTATTCCCTCCTTCGCCATCAAGCTCGGATTTGTAGTAACACCGTCAAGAATGCCTAAATCTTGAGCATCACGAATTTGATCAAGGTTGGCTGTATCGATAAAGAATTTCATTGCTTCTGATTTTGAGTTGCAAAAGTAGTTTAATTGAGTCGAAATTGAGTGGTATTCATGATTGAAAAATTCATAATTTTCGGCGTTAATTTGAATTGTAAAATGAAGATTAACTAAACAATTTTCTCGACACACCAAGGAAATGGCAAAACCCAAAGACCGCATTAACGTTGTGTATTCTACCAATCCCGACTTTAAATATGAATCGAATGAGGATTTGGAATTGGATACACTTCCCCCACAGCAACAACAACTTAAAGTACTGCTTGATAAAAAAGCACGTGCAGGAAAACAGGTAACCTTAATTTCAGGATTTATAGGAAAACAGGATGATTTGGAAGCCTTATCGAAATCATTAAAGAATTTATGTGGTTCGGGAGGAAGCGCAAAAGATGGAGAGATACTAATTCAAGGCGATCACCGAGATAAAATACTGAACCATCTCATTTC
>JBBALS010000537.1:0-1429 GCA_040402915.1 Flavobacteriales bacterium | reverse complement strand
TTTTAATATCGTGAAACACCTGTAAAATCATTAAGAATCCTTCTTCTAAATTGAGTGCATTCTCAATCTTCAAAGCTAAATTTACGTTCATACTTCTTTTGCCTTTTGTAATAGCAACTAAAGTTTGAGGATACTCCTCCAATGAAATAGCAAATTTTCCTTTTGCTAAATGACGTTTCTTAAGTTCACGCTCAAGAAATAATCCAGGGTGAATCCCTTTCAAAATTGATATGTTAGTATCCATCTCACAAATATAAAAATTTTTGTTTACACAGATATGTTTATAAAAAATGATACGTTTTGAAATGCAGAATTAAGAAAATGGAAACCTCTATGAAATTTGGTTTTGCCTGCCCTACTCCATTTCTATAAACAGATAACATTCAAATTTGAATAATCTGCTTGATTGTGATAAATTAAAAGCAATTTCAAGGTATTTCATTTCTAAGATTATCTTTGCGCGTGCTTTTACTACATCCCACCCATTTCGCCGATTACGAACTGATTGATTCCGGCAATTACGAAAAACTTGAACGCTTTGGTGAATACATCACCATTCGGCCCGAACCACAAGCATTGTGGGACAAAGTCCTGAACGATAGCGAATGGACCAAACGAGCCCATGTGCGTTTTGTTGCCAAAAGTAGTTCGTCTGGAACTTGGGATAAATTAAAGCCCATGCCCGATCGTTGGACGATTTCGTACGATAAAAATGATGTGAAATTGAAATTGCGATTGGCACTCACATCGTTCAAGCACGTCGGTGTTTTTCCAGAACAAGCCGTTAATTGGGATTTTATAGCTGAAAGCATTGGTAAATTGAAATCCAAGGAACCGAAATTCTTAAATCTGTTCGCTTATACTGGAGCTGCTTCTTTGGCTGCAAGAGCCGCGGGTGCCGATGTTACACATGTCGATTCGATTAAGCAAGTGGTAACCTGGGCCAACGAAAATCAATTGCATTCGGGATTGAGTAATGTGCGTTGGGTGGTTGAAGATGCCATGAAATTTGTGAAACGCGAACTCCGCAGAGGTAACACGTATCATGGGGTAATTATGGATCCTCCCGCATTTGGTCACGGTGCTAATGGTGAAAGTTGGAAACTCGAAAAACAACTCAACGAATTGATTAAAGACGTCCTCCAATTGTTAAATCCAGAAGAACATTTCTTGATTTTAAACACCTACTCACTCGGTTTCTCTTCCTTGATTTTGAAGAATCATTTCTTGAATACGCCTCATCCAAATTCAAAACTCGAAATTGGTGAATTGTATTTACCATCAACCAGCGGACAACAATTGCCATTAGGTGTTTTTGGGAGATTTTCGAATATTTAAAAAAATAATTACGAATTACGGAATTACGAATTACGGATTAGGAATTACGGTCGTAACTGAGAATTACCGTTGTATTTGAAAAATCCAGATT
>JBBALS010000536.1:0-1429 GCA_040402915.1 Flavobacteriales bacterium | reverse complement strand
CGTCGGCAGTATTTGAGCCCGTTCCGGTATTTTTAAGTGGGAATGACCAACAGCATGAGTTGTATACAATTCCGATTAATTTAATGCTGAAAGACAATGCCGACGATATATTGGAGAAAATTCAACATTATTCGATTCATCCAGTTATTGACCAAGTAATTTCAGAATGTACCGCATTGACGAAAAAATTTGGGAACCTTCATAACCTCAATGCTCCACAAAAAATAGATTATTCCCAGTTAGCCAATAGTGTAGATGAAGTTTTTATCGCATTGCATGGGCGACCCGGCGAAGATGGTGCTTTGCAAATTGAATTGAACAAAGTCGAATTGCCATATAATGGTTCGGATTCAGATTCTTCGAGCATTACAATTGATAAATATCGCACCAATGAATTATTGAAAGAAAATGGCTTGCTCGTAGCGGATCATTTTTTAGTGAGCGAAGAAAATTGGAAAGTTAATTCAGATGAAATCCTCAACAAAGCTGGAGCAATAGGTTTTCCACTCATTGCCAAACCGGTTGATGATGGATGCAGTTCTGCTGTAAAAAAGATTCATTCGAAAGAGGAATTCAGCGCATTTTCACGATTGATTTTTCGAAAAGAAGAGGAATTAAATGAACAAGATGCGGCGGTTCTCAAGGTAAAACCGAAGGAAGAATTTCCAATGAAGCGGCAGTTTCTAGTAGAGAGTTTGATTTCTGCTTATGGTGCAGAAACGTTTCTTGAGATTACTGGAGGCATGCTTACTCATATTGACTCTTCAGGTAAAATAAATTACGAACTTTTCGAGGCATCAGAAGCACTTTCGGAAGGAGAAGTATTATCGTTGGAAGAAAAATTCCTTGCAGGACAAGGACAGAATATAACTCCAGCTCGGTATGCAAAAGAACCTAAAAGACGACAAGAAATTTCAGATATTGTAAAAAGTCAGCTCGAAAAAGCAGCTACTATATTGAATGTAAAAGGGTATTGTAGAATTGATGCTTTTGTGAGAATTTATAATAATGGGAAAGTGGAAGTTGTATTTATTGAAGTAAATTCATTGCCTGGAATGACACCTGCTACATGTATCTTTCATCAAAGTGCATTAAATGGATATAAACCATACGATTTCATTGAAAAAATCATGACTTTTGCAGAACAATCATCTATGATGAAGCGCATGAATTCAAATTAATATGGATATCAAATCCCTTTTAAAATCCTCTCAATTCTGGAGACATTTTATTATTTCCAGTTTGGTAGCTTTAACGGTACTTGGAATTTCATTTCTCTTACTTAATGTTTATACAAAGCATGGAGACGAAGTTGTGGTTCCTGATTTTGAAGGGATTTACATCAAAGACCTCGATAAATTTATTGAAGACCACAACGTTCGATATGAAATTGTAGATTCGATTTACAACATCGAAAAGGCAAAAGGAA
>JBBALS010000535.1:0-1431 GCA_040402915.1 Flavobacteriales bacterium | reverse complement strand
GACAAACGCGACAATTATGTAAAACGTTGTGTGGCCATTGCTGGCGATAAGTTGGAAATCAAGAACAAGCAATTGTACATTAATGGAAGTCCTGCAATGAATCCGGAAATGATGCAGTATACATACGATGTTCAATTCAACTCGATGCAAAGCCCGCAGAAGTTATTCGATAAACTCGATATCACCGATGCAGAACCTTATCAGAATATGCAAAATGCGAATGTTTGGCTATTGCATTTGAACAAAAAGAATAAGGAGAAAATCCAGAATTCTATCCAGTTAGCTCAGATGGCAGAAAAGCAGGATCCTGTTGGAATGTATGATCCAGACATTTTTCCGAATGTGGCATCGTATGCTTGGAACAAAGATAATTATGGTCCATTGGTAATTCCCAAAGCAGGCGTTAAAGTTAAACTCGACACCCACAGTGTGCACTTATATAAACGCATTATTGGAGTTTATGAAAACAACGACTTGAAAATTAATGGGACACAAATTCTGATTAATGGAAAGCCCGAAACTTCCTATACGTTCAAACAAGATTACTATTTTATGATGGGAGATAACCGCCACAATTCGGCTGATTCTCGCTTTTGGGGCTTTGTTCCCAACGACCATATTGTAGGAAAAGCAGTATTTATTTGGCTAAGTCGTTCAACAAACCGAAGCTTTCCTAATGTTCGTTTTGAACGTGTGTTTAGTTTTATCAAGAACGACGGAATTAGTCGATCGTATTTCTTTTACATCATGATTCCACTTCTTTTACTTTCGTTTGGCTGGAACAACCGCCATCGTTTTAGAACGAAGCATTAGCAGAAATGAAAAAAGCCCTGAAAGATTAAATCTTTCAGGGCTTTTTTGTGATTTGTAAAAACTACAACATTGTGCGTATGTGGTTTACAAGAACACTTAATCCTTTGTCGTAGCTAATATTGTTGGTAACTATAATGTCAGCATCATCGCGGTAAGGTTGTAAATATTTCAGGTAGCTCGGCATTACGTGATTGTTCCATTGATACATGATTGATTCTTCCGGGTAACCACGTTCGTCTTTATCGCGACGTAAACGACGCTCAAGTTTCAATTCCTCACGCGCATCGATATACACCTTCAAATCAAGTTTATTGCGAATTTCCTCATAATGGAAAATGAACAGACCTTCCATAATGATTATTGGTGCTGGATTTAGCTCAATGGTTTGAGAAAGCTTCGATGCATTATTGAATGTGTATTCTTGCAAAATCACCTTTTCGCCCGACATCAATTTACACATGTCATTATGAAATGCATCGCGGTGAATGGATGTCGGTAAATCGAAGTTGATGAAGTTATTCTCATCTCTTAATTGCTCTTCTTTAGGAAGATAATAATTGTCTTGAGACACGACGCAGGTTGATCCCGCGGGCAATGCTTCTCTAAGATGTTTCAAAA
>JBBALS010000534.1:0-1431 GCA_040402915.1 Flavobacteriales bacterium | reverse complement strand
TTTCAATACGAACTGTCTCTTCGGTTGCATCCTTTAATCGATCAACAGGAAGTTTTGCGAGCTCGAGTAGAACTTGGGATTCTTTTGCGTGGGAGGCAGCGGCTTTTGTTCCGTTTATTAGACCTTCCTGCTGTTTTAGCAGCCGTTCTACGTCCTGAGCAATCTTGCTAGCCTGCTCGAGACTGGTCTGGCTCTCCTTGAAGTTAATCCCCATGTTCCAAAACTAGAGGGCGTGGCTGACAATCTTTGGGTACAGGCGTACACGACATGTCCTGGAAGCTTTCTGACCTGGTTCCGGGGACCCTGGATTCATTGGAGGCATTCTTTAATGTCGGAGGCAGCACTAAAGTCAGAACATGGAGTTAATAGTTACCTTGGCAATCCTCTGGGGCATGTACAAATTCGCCTCCATGCTTTTTTCATCTCCAAAGAAGCAGCCTGTTAAGAAAAGGACTGCGCCCAGGAAATCTACCTACTCGAGTACCGCAAGAACTTCTTCCCCAGCAAAGAAAGCACCTACTTACACCCCCAAACCCCCTGCGCCTACACCTGCAAAACCAAAAGCTTCCCCGGTAAAGAAGGCTGGTTCTGCCAGCGGTAATCGAACTTATTCTGGGCCCTTATTCGCACAAGCGGGAGAAAAAGGTAAATTGTTTGGATTCGCAGATAAGAGTGGAATCCATGAACTTGACGGTCCATTTGCGATTATTGACTTGGAAACTTCTGGGTTTAATCCCCCTGGAAGCAAAATTCTTGAGATTGCAATTTTAAAGATTGATAGAGATGGAAATGAACTAGATAGATTCGAAACATTGATCAACCCTGAGGATGGGAATGTCGGTCGCACAGACATTCATGGCATCGAATTAAGGATGCTTAATGGTGCACCCACTTTTCATGAAGCAAGTGGAAGAATTCTAGAGTTAATCCAAGACTCAATAATCGTGGCTCACAACGCTCGATTCGAAGAAAACTTTCTCGCATCTGAATTGAATAAAGCGGGGCATGATCTCGATTTGATTCCAGCTTTAGACACACTCTGGTTGGCGAGAAATACGATTGAACTGACGAATTACAAATTGGATACCGTTGTTACTGGTTTTAACCAACAGATATTCGATGCCCATACTGCCTTGGGTGACGTAATTGCTGTCTCAAAAATTCTGCCAGAGATGCTGAATCGAATCGGTCAGTTGTATTACCCAATTGCACATCCTCGATTACCCAGTGCCTCTGTACCGTTTAAGACTAAGACTCGCTAATTACTTCATTTTAGTTTTATGAACACACTTTGGAAATCTGTTGCAGCCGAAAAAATTTGAATAGGGGCCTGATCTAATAACCATTACGCCCTTCTTGCATTTTGGACACGTCTGAACGGGGGGATTTTCCGAATTTGCTGAATCGAGTGTTACGACATCAATTAGAGAA
>JBBALS010000533.1:0-1434 GCA_040402915.1 Flavobacteriales bacterium | reverse complement strand
GATATCGAAACTTGTATTTCAGATTCACCAGTAACATTAATTCCAACAACATTGCCTGGAGGTATCTGGTCAGGAACTGGAATTTCGCAACAAGGAACAGATTATCTATTTTCTCCATCTTTAGCAGGAGAGGGCGTTTTTACAATTAATTATACGGTTTATACGGGAACTACCTGCGAAACAAATGACCCCATTGAGGTGACCGTTTTTCCTTTGCCTCAAGTGAAGTTAGGTCCCGACATCGATTTGTGTGTTGATGCTCCTTGTTATCAGATTACCGATTTTTTACCCAATAATGGAATCTGGATTGTCCCTCCAACAGGTTTGTTTTATGGTCAGGGTTCTGTTAGTAATTCGGGAGTGTTTTGTCCTCAGCTGAATACTCCGGGCGATTATAAAATCTATTATCAATTCACCGATCCTATTACAACATGTATCAATCTCGATTCCATGATAATTCGAGTGCATCCATTGCCTGTTCCTCAATTCACGATCGATCCGGTTGTTTGTATAAATGCAGGATTTAATCCATTAAATACAAGCATTGGAGATGCTATTTATGGTGGAGGAGTGGTTTATCAATGGCGCGTGCTAGATTATTTAAATTTAGAATATGCCAGTTATTCGGGAAGTTCACCCAATATTTCGATTGCTGATGTAGGCAATTACATCATAGAACTTACCATGACAACTTCAACTGGATGTGTGAATCAGTTACAACATTCCGTGTTTATCATTGATATTCCTGTTCCTGAATTCTCTTTATCTGCCAATACAGGATGCGCCCCTGTGAGTATCGATATTACCAATTTATCGACCGGGAATTACCCGGATTATGCATGGACAGTGAATGGGATTTACCAAGATTTTACATCAACTCCACTAGCCATCACGTTTCTTTCGCCAGTTTTGGGTGATACGACGTACATTGTGAATCTAAATATCTCCAATCAATGCGGTGCGCGCGATTATCAAGAGGAGTTCTTAGCTCGTCCAACGCCGGTGTCAATCTTTTCAGCTGATACATATATTGGATGTTCTCCATTTGTTCCTGTATTTACCAATTCGAGTTACGGTTCACCTGATTCGTATACATGGATTTTTAGTGATGGATTTATTTACAACGGCTCCTTGCCTGTTGGACATGGATTGATTGCCATCGATAACGATACAACTAACTACACGGTTACTTTGGTTACTCAAAATGCGTGTGGAATTGATTCAGCCACGCTCAATTTTGTTGCATTGCCTAATACCATTGTCGCATTTTTCAATACTATTCCTCAATTTGGATGTGCTCCATTGCCTGTAACGATGAGTAATTATTCATCAGGAGCCACAAACTACTTATGGAATTTTGATGATGGATCTGCCGAAGTTTCAACCTACAATGCCTCGCATATGTTTCAAGAAGGAGGTAATTATACGGTTAGT
>JBBALS010000532.1:0-1437 GCA_040402915.1 Flavobacteriales bacterium | reverse complement strand
TAGCGACCAAACCCCAAAACACGACTTCCATTTTCCCAGACCAAGGTTTCGTAATCAACGAGACGGATGTTATTTTCTAAAATATGGCGAAGGAGCTTGCGATTATGAGGCTGTTTTTTGATGGTATGCGAAAAGAACAAATACGTTTTTCCAGCAATGAGTTCTTCAATGGGTACTTCTTTTATTCCTAATAAAACATCACAAGAAGCAAGATCTTCGGATAGTTCGACACCAGCGGCACTATATTCAGAATCGGGAATACATCGATGTGCAGAAGGCTGAACAATAACTCGCACATCCGAGAATCGTTCCATCACTTCGATGCACTGAATAGGAGTTAAAGCAACACGTTTATCAAATGGCTTCTTGCCTTCACGAATTAGACCGATGGTTTTCATGCGGCAAAGGTAATAAGGCTGAGCAAAGGAAAAATTGAATCTTTATGAAAATGTAAAATAATCAAACCAAAAGCTACGTTTGTGACTTATATTTGCTGAAGTTCTTTCATAAACATGGGGCCGTCATGGTATTGACAGCGAGTGCAATTGGCAAGTAAGCATGCCGGGTGTTGCGAGGTTAACCCGAAAATACAATCCGCACGCCTATAACTGGCGAAAACAACTACGCACTAGCAGCTTAATCCGATAGGATTAACCTTGTTTACCTGATGGGTAAACACTAGTTGTCTCCCGGGGAAGTTTTCTCAAGTCGACCCCGATGAGGCATCGTAAAGTTTGAGATAGGTTTATCAGGGTTCTGATGATAGACCGAAATCGATCGGAACTAAGAAGCGGGCTGGTTTGTTCCGATCCTTCCCACTTCCGACAATTGATTCGGAAATAAGCATGTAGAAAGCGTGTGAATTCCTTGTTTGGACGCGGGTTCGACTCCCGCCGGCTCCACCCCAAGGGACAAACCCAAATTTTTGAGTTTGTCCCTTTTTTCTTGTCCTCTAGAACCCTTGTCAATACTGAGAAGTAGAAGAAAGACTTGATTCATTTTGAGAGTTCGACATTTTTTTCCGTCGAATTCTAATTTTTCAGGAAATATCGAACTCAATACAAGCTGTTTTTCCTCTATTTCCATTGACTTGATTGCCTTTGAGACTTCCGCAACCAAGAATTTCAATATAGCTAAAGAAAAATAAATAGTGAGAAATATGCCATGTTTGAAATTTGTCACTATTATGATTTGGAGAAAGTTCCCCGAAATTTAAAATGGCATTGGCTAGGAAAAGAATATGAACAACTCTCCATGGATTAGAGTTGAATAGTACTTGATTTTCCATTCAGGTTTTTAACTACTTTCGTCCGATGAAAGAAGTTAAAGAAACCAAAAGCACAGTTTCAGAATTGGAAGTTGTCTCGAAGGTCAGGGCTATAAAACCAGCCGAGCTTTTGCCAAGCAAACAGTCTACTTTAGATTCATCCCGAGCAA
>JBBALS010000531.1:0-1442 GCA_040402915.1 Flavobacteriales bacterium | reverse complement strand
TCATTCCGGATTAACGGAATAATTTCATAGGTTCAAGTTCTAAAATTATAAGGATGGAAACTCTACATATTTTGACTCGTGTTAGTACCTCTTCTCAAGAGGAAGATGGAACCAGTTTGATTACTCAGAAACAACAAGGAATTGAACTTTCTAAGAAACTAAAAATGAAATATGTTGTGCATAACGAAGGAGGTACGTCATCAAGTAAAGATACCTTAGATAATAGACCAGTGATGATAAATCTTTTGAGATTGATGGATGAGGGGGTTGTAAAAAATCTGTACGTGTATAATACGGATAGAATAAGTAGAGGTCACACTTGGTATTTTATTAGAAAAAAAATGGTTGATAATGGGGTTATTCTCTATACATCCACGGGAAGGTATGATACAACTGGTACGATGGAAAATCTTATACTTGGTATTTTATCCGAAGTGAGTCAATATGATAATAAAATACGTTCAGAACGTTCTCGACTTGGTAAAATGGAAAAGGTGAAACAAAACTATTTTCGAGGAGGTGACCCACCGTTTGGTTATCGAATCGAAAAGGAACAGAAAGGTTCTCGTTTAGTGGTGGATGAATTTGAAAGTGTTTTTGTTCGGTTAGTTTACAAGATGTATTCAGATGGAATAAATGTTAAAAAAATAAAGGAACAACTTGAATTAGAGGGAGTTAAGACTAGGAGGGGTAATGAGTTCTGGTCATTGGGGACAATACAATTAATGTTGAGGAATGACACCTATATCGGGATTGATGAATTTCACGATAAGAAAACTGGTATTACAATTCGTAACGAAATACCATCCATTATTCCATTTAAGTTATTTGAAATTGTACAGGAAAGGAGAACACGGACATTATCTCGAAAAGGACAAATGAATCGTACCACTCACGAATATTTGTTTCGAGATTTTCTGTATTGTTCTTGTGGAACACCTATTGGGGGAAGAGTTAAACCTTTACAGTCAGTATATCACTACTATTGTCCACTTTCCGAACGAAAGTTTAACAAGTCACAGTCAGATGATAAATCCTGTTCGATGAAAAGATGTGTTAACATTCCTAAGACAGAGGAATCACTATGGGACACAATTACGAGTCTGATGACTAATACTATTCGGTTGAAAGAGGAGTTGAAAACCTCTATTTCAGAAAAGACTTCCATATCATCCCTAGTTAGTAAACAAAGAGGGAAGTTTAAATCAATACTCGAAACAAAAGAACTCGAGTTAAAAAAAATAGTCGATGGGATTGTAACTATTGAAAGGAAGAGAATAATGGGTGAATTGACTTCTGAGGATGTATATCAGAGTTTGAAGAAACAGTTAGACAAGAAATACAGGGGTGTTAATATTGAGATTGAAAACCTAAAGGATTCTTTAAAATCTTTCGGACAACAAGATTCTTGGTATAAAACCATTGAACAATTATCGTCCACA
>JBBALS010000530.1:0-1445 GCA_040402915.1 Flavobacteriales bacterium | reverse complement strand
CAAATTACCTCTGAAGCCTGTGTACATCATTTGTGGTTTACAGATGAAGATTATGCATCAAAAGGTGCATTCATCAAATGGAATCCAGCAATAAAAACAATGCGTGATCGAGAAGCAATTCGGGAAGCTGTAAAATCTGGGAAAATTGATGTGCTTGCTACCGATCATGCGCCACATTCGCTTGAAGAAAAAAAACAATCCTATTTACTTTGTCCATCCGGTGGACCTCTTATTCAACATGCGCTTCCTGCGCTCTTCGAATTATGTAATCAAGGCGTTTTTACTCCTGAATTAATTGTTCGGAAATATGCACACGCAGTTGCTGATCTATTTCAAATTAAACAACGGGGCTATTTAAGAAAAGGATATTATGCCGACATTGTTTTAATAAATCCCATTAAACCAACTGTTGTTACTGAAGAATCGCTCTTGTATAAATGCAAATGGTCGCCTTTTACAGGAGAAACATTTAGCTCATCTGTTTCACGTACTTTTGTAAACGGAAATCTCGTGTATGATGAAGGAGTTTTTGACGAATCAACTAAAGGAATGCGTTTGCAGTTTGAAAGATGAATAAACTAATTGGATTGATTATTTGTATTGCCCTGATTTCGTGTAATTCGCAGGATAAAGTTTCCGAAGGAATTTTACCCGATAGTACGATGAAATCAATTTTGATTGATTTTAGTATTGTTGATGCATCGTATAATGTAAGTGCTTCTTCTCCTCAAACTCCTAAGTTTAAAGCAGAGTTATTTTATGAGCAAGTAACGAAAGATCACCACACAACTAGAGCGGAATTCAACAGAAGTATGGCTTATTATTCGCAGAATACCAAGAAATTGCAGAAAATCTATGAAGATGCATTAATAGATTTAACGAAACGTCAAATTGAATCAAATTCCAAATAAATTAATCAACTTCAATTTTTGACGTACTATTTCCGTGACAGGAATTGCACGATCCATTCGTAATAGAAGAACTCATAAATGTTGTATCATTATTATATACGACAGCTGGAAATAAACCATTGCCAAAACCTTTAATGTCGGTGGTGTAAAAATTCCCCAATTTATCGCCTTCAATTATTTTCTTTGTTATTCCTTGACCATCAGGTTCTGTGAACATGATTACAGTTACATCTTCAGCTGTATTAGCACCATTGTTTGTATAGGCAGATCCAGCAATATAAAACCAACCATTGCCGCCTCCACCTTTTTTGTGACAACTCATGCAATCTCTCCCCATATTATGGCTTTTATGATCACCGTGCTTGCTATTATTTTGAGTTAATTGATCTGCATGATTGCATGAATAAATTGCAACAAAAGGAATAACAACTAGGAGAAAGAATTGAATGATTTTCTTTTGTAGCATTTTTTTGAAATTGAATCTATTAAAAATTTAAACGATTTGGACTTATCCTATCAAGCAAATTACAGGCA
>JBBALS010000529.1:0-1450 GCA_040402915.1 Flavobacteriales bacterium | reverse complement strand
CTAAAAATGCGGCCACGCCTTCATTGTAATCTTCTGTATGTGCTGCTTTGTATTGAAGCTTATCTTCATAATGTAATTGATCTATCAAATTATTTTGTAAAGAATTGTTCAATGCTTGTTTGGTAAAAGCCAATGCCATTGTAGGCATTTGTGCTAGTGATTCTGCAATTTTAATCGATTCTGTTTCAAAACGATACAGCATGTGTGGCGCTCGCATAGGTGCATTGGTTACAAAGAACAAAGAGGTAATGCAAACAGCACTTAAATTTGCTCAAGCACGTTTAAGTCCGCCTACGTTTGGTCAAATTGCTTCCGAAGCTGCATTGGAAACGCCTCAATCGTATTTCGATAATGTGGTTGATGAATATGTAGCCCGCAGAAATGTTATGGTAGATGGGTTAAATAGTATTCCTGGTGTATTTTGTCCCAAACCAACAGGTGCTTTCTATGCAATGGCTCGGCTTCCTATTTTAGATTCGGATCATTATTGCCAATGGCTGCTTGAAGAGTTTCACTACCAAAATGAAACAGTTATGTTGGCCCCTGCAACTGGTTTTTATTCAACGCCTAATGCCGGAAAAGATGAAGTGCGCATTGGTTATGTGCTCAATGTGCATGATCTCGAACGCGCTGTTATAATTTTAAAAGAATCCTTACTCGTATATCCAAATAAAAAACACTAAAATGAGTTTATTAGTTATTGGTACAGTGGCTTTCGATGCCATTGAAACACCTTTCGGAAAAACCGATAAAATTGTAGGTGGTGCTGCTACGTTTATTAGTATGGCGGCATCGTATTTCACAAAAAATATCAATCTTGTTTCTGTTGTTGGAGATGATTTTCCAACTGAATCAATCGAAATGCTTCATCGCCGTGGTGTTAATACCGCTGGTTTACAAATTAAGCAAGGCGAAAAGACCTTCTTTTGGAGTGGCCGTTATCACAACGATATGAATAGCCGCGATACACTCGACACGCAATTGAATGTGTTAGAGAATTTCGATCCAATTATTCCGGAAGGATACCAAGATTGCGAGTTCTTAATGTTGGGTAATTTGGCTCCATCAGTGCAACATACCATTTTAGATCGTTTGAAAACGCGTCCCAAATTGGTGGTGTTAGATACCATGAATTTCTGGATGGATATCGCATTGAACGATTTGAAAGAACTTCTTAAGCGTGTTGATGTGCTTACCATCAATGACGAAGAAGCTCGTCAGCTTTCTGGAGAATATTCGCTTGTAAAAGCATCTCAGAAAATCCTAGCGATGGGACCAAAGTATTTAATCATTAAAAAGGGTGAGCACGGAGCTTTGTTATTCAATAAAGACCAAGTATTTTTTGCTCCGGCATTGCCATTGGAAGAAGTTTTTGATCCAACAGGAGCAGGTGATAGTTTTGCGGGAGGTTTTATCGGTTACATTTCACAAACACGCGATATATCGTTCG
>JBBALS010000528.1:0-1462 GCA_040402915.1 Flavobacteriales bacterium | reverse complement strand
GCAAGATTTAAAAATTATCGATGCGGGCTTTCGCTTGATTACCAACAATGGAAGCGATGCTCATCAAACCGTAAAACATTTTCATGTCCATATTTTAGCTGGCAAAAAACTTGGACCATTAATTTCCGCCGACAATCAATTGAGGTAAAAAAATATGGATAAAAAAATGCACGAAGCGACAAAAATAATTCATGCCGGTAGAAATCCGAAAGAGCAAGGCTGGATGGTTAATCCGCCGATTTATCAAACTTCAACGATTGTTTTCCCGACCTATAAAGATTTTATGTATGCCGAAAGAGGCTACTCTAACAACGATTTGGTGCAACCTTACGAATTAAAATATGGTCGCTATGGGACGCAAACCAATTTTGCCTTGGAGCGAGCAATTGCCGAAATCGAGGGCGGTTATAATACTTTCGTCACCTCTTCTGGCGCGGCTGCAATCAACACCGCGTTAATCGCTTTTTTAAAACAAGGCGATCACATGTTGCTCGTTGATAATGTTTACTCGCCGACTCGTGGCTTTGCCGATAAATTTTTGAAAAAACTTGGAGTTGAAACTACTTATTTTGATCCGCATATTGGTGCAGGAATTTCTAAATTAATTAAGAAAAATACCAAAGTTATTTTTATGGAAAGCCCTGGGTCGCAAACCTTTGAGATTCAAGACGTGCCCACCATTTGTAAAATCGCCAAAAAACATGATATCGTGACGATTCTCGATAATTCTTGGGCGAGTGGAATTTATTTCAAAGCTTTTGATCACGGAGTTGATATTTCAGTAATGGCTTTGACCAAATATATCAACGGTCATTCCGATATTATGATGGGCTCAATCACCGTTCAAGAAAAATATTTTCGTGTAATGTATGAAGCTTTTAGATATATGGCTGTTACTGCGGCGCCATATTCATCTTACATGGTGCAAAGAGGATTACGCACCGCAAAATTGCGCATGGATCATTGCTTTAAGTCGGGACTTGAAATGGCGATGTGGCTTGAATCGCGCCCCGAAGTTGAAAAAGTTTTATATCCGGCATTGCCAAGTGATGAAAATCATCAATTGTGGAAAAGAGATTTCACCGGCGCGGCGGGTTTATTTTCAATCATTCTCGATAAAAAATATTCCAATGATGCATTAGCGAGAATGTTGGATAAATTGCATTATTACGGCATGGGCTATTCTTGGGGTGGCTACGAATCATTGATTATTCCGTTCGACGCTTCGAGTATCAGAACCGCAACAAAATATCCTTACGCTAATAAAACTGCTTTCAGAATAAATATCGGCTTGGAAGATGTTGAAGATTTGAAAAACGATCTCGAAGCTGGATTTAAAAGGCTCAAAAGATAAATAATTTATTCGAAATATTTGAAGCGACGAACCAAAGCGACGAGAGTCCCCGTCGTGAATCTTTTTCGAAGAAAAAGATGAAACGTTTATCAACAAGGAAAATCTAAA
>JBBALS010000527.1:0-1468 GCA_040402915.1 Flavobacteriales bacterium | reverse complement strand
TTTGCTCCATCGAGTTCGTATTTGTGTCCAAGATCGAGCGCCCAGAAAAACAAGGCTCGCTTAACACCTGTTAATTCATGTCCTTTAGCAACAATTTTATCGTACACCTTTTCCAACAAACGAGGAACGGTTGAAAACGCAAAAGGCTGAACCTCTTTCAAATTATCTCCAATAGTTTCCAAACTTTCGGCATAGTAAATTCCAGCGCCTACATACATATATAAGTACGTGAGCATGCGTTCGAAAATATGCGAAAGAGGCAAGAAACTTAGAACTTTATGGGTGCTATTTACCGGACAAACTTCACCAGCAGCAATAACATTCGTAATTAAATTATTATGAGAAAGCATTACCCCCTTGGGTGTCCCGGTAGTTCCTGAAGTGTAAATTAATGTGAGCATTTGCTCTGGAAGTACATTCGCTTTGTATTGATTAAGCAAAGCTTCTTGAGGATTTGATTTCCCAAGTTCACGCATATCGGCCCAATGCGGTAATGAATTCTCTTTTTGGAATGTATAAGTGGATTGTAAAAAAGGCAGTTTATCTTTAATAGACTCCACTTTAGAATACAATTCTGCATCTTTAACAAAAGCTATTTTCACATCCGAATCCTTGAGAATAAACTCCGTATCGGCTGCACTCATGGTTGGATAAATGGGAACGCTTACCGCACCTATTTGAGCAATTGCAAAATCAGCGAAATTCCATTCTGGGCAATTGCTAGAAATAATGGCGACTTTATCGTTTGGTAAAATTCCCGCTTGCATCAAACCAAAACTCAATGCATCTACGTTTGTAATAAAATCGTCAATGTTAAAAGGATTCCAGCTTCCTTGAGTTTTAGAAACAAGAACATCCGGGCGATTGTATGATGCTCTGTAATTGGGAAGCAGGTCGATTATACGTTTTATTTCCATGGCTATTCGGTGTAAAAACCAAATGTACCGAATCGACTCGAGAAAAAGAACGTCGTGTTAAATACTTCCGGGATTTAGTGCCCAATAGTTGATTTCTTTGGTAGCAATTCCGTTTTCTAAAAAGAAAATCTGAGGAACGCTGCCTTCCGTAAATTCATGAATCAAATTGTTATTCATGAAATAAAAGGGCACATTGTTAAATCGGTTACGTTTTAAAAATGAAGGCAATCCTTCTATTTCACCAGTGAGTAATACAAAAACGGGGAAATCAGGATTGTATTTTTTTATGACATGTAATTTATAGGCCATTCTGTTGCAGAACGGACAGGATAAACTCGCCACACAGAGTATTTTTTTACCTTGAGTTAAATCTTTTGGAATACGCCCTAGTGCAGGAGTACATTTCACTGTATCTAAGCGAGCTAATTGCAAATTGCGGTGCATGGGAATTTCGGCTTGCTCACCGTAAATAGCCCAATGCGCTGGGTAATTTAATATATAGGGAATGGGAAGAGTGAGGAGGAGAAAAACCAATGCTGACCATTTCGGCA
>JBBALS010000526.1:0-1484 GCA_040402915.1 Flavobacteriales bacterium | reverse complement strand
TACCTACTAAGTCCTTACCCAAGAAGAAAGCGAAATGCTCTGAAGGTAAGCCTTGTCTTAGTTGTGCCTGAATCCAGAAAAGGGCACTCCTTGTATTCCATTTATCTGCTGTCTCAGCCCAAGCAAAATAGCCTGCAATGTGGTCAGTACCCCTATTGAGTGCCTTCTGTAAGGCTAAGGCATGCTCTGGTCTAAGTCTCTTTAGTTCAAGAATGTACTTTGAATTTCCGTACGGTTTAAAGTCTGTTAGATCAACTTCTGGTAAAAACTTAATTAACTCTGAGGAAAGTTTTTCCATCTTCTTGTTCCTCCCAATAATTCATTCTAAGCAACTGTCTCCAGTCCTCTTCATCAAACCTATCTACCCAGATTCTCTTCTGGTTAGATTCCTGTAGTTGTTCTGTCATTGTTTTGACCTCCTGTTTTGTCATATTTGATACTTCTCTTTCTTCTTTGTGTTACTTGATTTCTTTTCTTCATACATTGAAGATGTTTAGACATATCCTCAATTAGGAATATCTGATAACACCAATTACATGTTTTTAGTACTTTGCTTATGTCTTTCATCCCATCACCATTTCCCTTTTAAGCAATGAAGGCTAAGAAAGCCCCTATTACTCATTTCCCTATGAAGTTCCTGAGTGCATGACTAATTACCGTCATGAATTGCGCCATATGAAGTTGACTCTGTGACACTTCATGATGGGCAATGCTTTTCACCATGCTGGTCAACTTCTCCTGTGCTGCGATCAAGAGCACTGCTTTATCCGCAATAGATTCGGTCTATCAAGCCTTGGGCAGTGGGTACGCATCTGCCTCTCCATGCGTGAATCTTTTCAATTGTAAAAAACAAATCCCACTATGAACTGCAAAGCCTTGGAAGGCTAAGCCACTCAAAAAGAGTGATTGTTCGTAGTGGGGCTATAAGCATTGCTGCTCACTATACAAGTATACCACAAACTAAATTAAGAGAACAATGTTTTAGTTTGTATTTCCTTAATTAAATTAGTACTTATAAATGGATTTGTATTCGTTGTAATTTACAATGACTTTAACATCAGCAATAAAACATTCTATGATTTTTTTTTGATTTGAGGCAAATAAACCTCCAGCACCGTCACAGTATTTACTGTAGGTAAATGTCTTTTCAGTTTTATATGATGCGAAATTGGCTGTATTTAAAATTCCTAATTCTTTTATCCGTAATTGTTGAGTATTGGAGAAACACTTTGGATTGTTATAGGACACTTTCCAAATTGTAGGGATTGGATTTAATTTGGCCAATAAATCAACATTTCTAACACCATTATTTGACAAAACAAATATCTTTTCATCAAAACCTCTAATATTGTTGGTGTAGTAATCACCACGAACATTATTGAGATACTTTGACATCTTAGTTTCCAAGGTAGTGATCTGAGCCTTAACTTTTTCACATTTGCTCAACCCAAAAATAGCATTTGCTGGAACTGTGCTACTGAGAG
>JBBALS010000525.1:0-1494 GCA_040402915.1 Flavobacteriales bacterium | reverse complement strand
CCGATGGAATTCCTGATTTTAAAGACAAGCAAAACGATACTCCTACTGGATCTTGGGTTGATGAACAAGGAATTGCTCAAAGTGATGCTTGGATTAAAGAACATTATCGAGATTCGAGCAGCTATTTTGTGCAGGTTTTACGGAAAATCAACCACAATTCACGTCCATTTCCTATTCGCAAATACATTCCCAAAGAAAACTACATTCGCTGGATTGCACTCTTGGAGGAGCATCCCGAATGGCGAACCCGTTCTGAAATCAGTGGTGATAAATTCCCAAGCGAACTGAAAATGATTGATAGTAATAATGACAATTATATAAGCTTAAAAGAATTGCAACAGGCAACTAATAAGCTATTTGATGGTGACAAATCAATCAACGAAGAACTTCTCAATAAAGCCATGAACTATGCGTTTAATGAACAGTAAACTAGCATTTTTCATTCTATTTGGAGGTTCGGTTTGGGCACAAAATCCCGAAATTAAAATCAACGGTGCTTCTCAAGCACGATTTGGATTTAGCACGTCTATCAATATTCAAATCGTTCGCAACGATGTAAAAGGTCCAGCGCGACTTATTGCTCATTTACCCGAAGGTTGGACATTATTGAATCCCGTTGCAGAAACGGCGTTGTATTCTCAAACAGGCAATGATGCAAAAGCTGTATGGATTGAATTTCCATTGAAAGACACGGTTTACTGTTCGATGCAATTTAATATCCCAGAAAGTTATCGCGGTAACGCCAGCATTCAAGCAACATTGGAGTATTTCAATAATGGAAATAAAAAACACGTGAATGGCATTCCATTTCCGATTGAAGTTAGAAAGTTTTATTCGCGACTTTAATACGAACCATTTCTTCGTCTAATAAACCACTCTGCTCCAAGAAATAATAAAAGAAAGAAAAAAATCAATGGCAACTCAATCAGTTCCTTGAGATTTACTTCACTGTGCGACATCGGTTTAACATCTTCGCGCGATTTAATAACATCGATCAATTTCAATAAATCGCGAGGATAAATCATTTCACCACCATTGCGACTTGCAAGCGTTTGCAACATCGTATGATTGGCTGTAATGGAATTAAGTTCGGCCAAAACGGGCTTCACGACAAAACGTCCATTGGCTGTGAAATTCTTTCCACCCACATTCACCGAAGCTTCGTATCGGTAATTACCTGCACGCATAATTCCAGCATTGAGTGCATAAGAAGTTGAAGTTCGGTTCATGCTGAATGCGTATTTTCGATTTGCATCATCGAAAACATTAAGCAGTACATCAGGTTGATTTATGAGTTCATATGAAGCATTATAAACTTCTGCTTCAAAGGTGATTGACTCATTTTCATTAAAGCTGTTTTTCGTTACAATTCTAAAGTTCCTTCGCTCGTTTCGCACACTTAAATACTGCACCGTTTTGGAAATAAACTCATCAAACAATACATGATTTCCGTGCTCTTGAAAATCTTGCAAACGCCAGCGCCAAATACCTTCT
>JBBALS010000524.1:0-1502 GCA_040402915.1 Flavobacteriales bacterium | reverse complement strand
TTGTTTATTTTCTGATGCTCGTTAGCCAAAATAGTTATTCGGTTTTGCAACTTATAGTAACGATCTAATCCCCGCATTCAGGCTATTCAAACTCCTTCCCGCAATACATCACGAGATGACGCTTGAACAGAGGGGAAGATGAGCATATCGGCAATGGAAATGCGGAAAGGCGATTCAATAATGTAACGTATCGACTCTGCAATATCTTCTGGAAGTAATGGTTGAAGGCCTTTGTATACATTTGCTGCACGTTCAGCATCACCCTTAAATCGCACCAAAGAAAATTCAGTTTCTACCATACCCGGAGAGATCGAGCTAACGCGAATTCCCTTCGGAAGCAAATCGATTCGCATGCCTTTCGTAAGAGCTTCAACAGCAAATTTACTGGCACAGTATACATTTCCGTTCGGGTAAACTTCCCTACCTGCGATTGAAGATACATTCACGATTTGTGCTCCTTCTACTTTTTCCAATAATGGAATAACCGCGCGACTCAAATAAAGCAAGCCCTTCACATTGGTATCAATCATCTCATCCCAATCGTCGGGATCTCCATCTTGAACGGCACCGAGTCCTGCAGCCAAACCTGCATTGTTAATTAGTACGCGAATGTTTCGGAATGCTGCTGGAATTGAGTCAACAAACTTTTCAGACTCCTTGCGATTTCGAATATCGAAGGAAGCAATAAAAACCTCTGCTCCTTTTGCCTCAAGTTCCGATTTCAAGATTTCTAAACGCTCGATACGTCGACCTGTTAGAATTAGTGAACGCCCGGTTCTTGCAAGCAATTCTGCTGTAGCTTTTCCTATTCCGGAAGTCGCTCCGGATATGATTATCGTTTCATTCTTCATGATTGAGAAGTTGATTTTTAAGTGCAACAAGCCGATTCAAATCAGCAAATAAATAAAAGGCAATAAATAAAAATGGAATGGCGGGCATTCTGAATCGGACAAGCGTTCCAAGAATGGGTGTACTTAATCCCATGATTGAAAAAAGGACTAAAACAAAACTGATACAAAACCACCCAGCGGCACGTTTTATAGGGTCTTGCTGAGGAGTATAAAGTCCAATGGCTAAAATAAAGCAGAGTAAAATAAATGCATTTTCGAATGCGGCAAACCACTGAAGTGCATTGTGAGCATCAATGATACTGGGTCGAAAGGCTGCGTTAAAAAGCGCTTCCGGAAGATTCCTCAGAAAGCTGAAAATATTGGGATCTAGAGGATTCATGTGCAATACACTTCCTGCATCGGTATAATAGGCCAAGCGAATAATGGCTTGCTGCTTACTTGAAATTACTTCGAGGAAATTAATCGATGGAAAAATATATTGAATATTAGCACCCACGATTCCAATCAGCAAAAGGCTGCTTAAGAAAACAAATCTCACCCGCTTAAATTCATATATCTTGTTGATTAATAGGGCAAGTGTTCCGGGAATTAAGGCAATGAGAATGTAGATTTTAAGCAGATAAAATCCCAGTATCGCAAAAACAATCATGA
>JBBALS010000523.1:0-1502 GCA_040402915.1 Flavobacteriales bacterium | reverse complement strand
GAAGCACCTACAAGCATTGCTTGAATTGCACACGCGTAATATCGATACAACGGCTATATTTTTACCAGCAAGCCGCTGCAAGGGCTGTCATGGCTATGATCCACAGGGCAATGCGAATGTTACTTTGGATGGAATCGATATTAATCTTTTTGATGATTGGGAAACTTCCATGATGGGATTAGCGGGTGTTGATCCATTGTGGAAAGCGAAGGTTCGTCATGAAGTAATGACAAATCCTGGACATGCTACCGAACTCCAAAATTTATGTACTTCCTGCCATGCTCCAATGGGACATTTCGCTGCATTCTACAAAGGAGCTGATCATTATTCTCTAGAAGATCTGGAGAATGATTCCTTGGGCTTGTCTGGGGTAGGGTGTTTGGGTTGTCATGCTATTGGACAAAACGGATTGGGAAATCGTTTCACTGGCGATATTCCATACGATACCAATCGTGTTGCTTATGGGCCATTCGTAAATCCGATGGCTGGTCCTATGCAATTGTATGTGAATTTCACACCAACATACAGCGACCATGTTAGTCAAGGACGTTTTTGCTCACCGTGTCATACATTAATTTCGAATACCGTCGATTTAGAAGGCAATCCAACCGGAAATAGTTTTGTTGAACAAGCGACTTTCCACGAATGGCTCAATTCGTCGTATCCGGCTCAAGGTACAACGTGTCAAACCTGTCACATGCCGCAAATTGAAGATCCAATTAAAATTGCTGTTGGATACACGGCATTGCAAGGTCGAAGTCCATTTAATCTTCACTCTTTTGCTGGAGCTAATAGTTTTATGGTCGATTTGATTAAACGAAATAAAACGGCCTTAGGAGTTAATGCAAACGATGCGAACTTCGATTCTACATTAGCTGCTATTACAAGAAATTTAAGATTTAATACGTTAAATGCGGAGCTTTCTTTTCCGGAATTTGCAAATGACAGTTTGAGTTTTGAATTGATGCTTACCAATAAATCGGGGCATAAATTTCCAAGTGGTTATCCTTCCCGAAGAGCTTTTGTAGAATTTAAAGTGACTACCGAAACCGGTGAAACCCTTTTTACTTCCGGAAGTTTTGGAAGCGATGGGGAAATTATTAATTATGGTGGCGTGGTTGAGCCACATCACGACGTTATTCGTTCAGAAAATCAGGTTCAGATTTACGAAATGAACATGGGCGATGTAAATGGCAATTTTACGACTGTACTCGAACGAGCAAGCATGTATTTGAAAGACAATCGTTTGCCACCATTGGGCTTTACAAACCAACATGCTTCTTACGATACAATGCGTGTGGTTGGCGATGCGGAAAACGATGTAGATTTTAATCGTTCAGGTTCTACTCAAGGAACAGGAAAAGACATCGTTCATTATAAAATTGGGCTCAATGGATATATGGGGCCATTGAATGTTACTGCTAAAGTATTTTATCAAACTGTTCCACCAGAATGGCTTTCTGAGATGCGTTTGTTAGACGCTCCTGAAATTTCGAATTTCT
>JBBALS010000522.1:0-1507 GCA_040402915.1 Flavobacteriales bacterium | reverse complement strand
AGCCATTAGCTTCTCATTGTCTAAGCTACGCGGAATTGAGTCAACCGGAATTTGTATATCAGTAGGGTCGATGGGTGCTTTAAATTTAAGCCAGTTTTTATTCAAGGTAGCGCAACCATGCACAATGCGAACACCTCCATCGAATGTTAAACTTTTATCGGGAGCGAAGAGATTCACTTTGCCTTTGAATTCGAAGTTTGGACTAAACGTGAAGTTTAACGTTTCATCGATATCACCTGATCCAATTGTATTGCCTGCCGAATCCTGACTTATTTTGCTGAATACGATCTTTTGGATCTTACCCAGTTCATCTTCAAAGTCGTAGCTTCCACTTGCGGTGTATTTTCGTTTCGCCGTAATTTCTATAGTTGCATCGTAAATGTCATGGTATTTCAAGTCGTTATTTGCATTTAAACGCGAATTTTTCAGTGGCGTCATGACTGCATTCCGTTCTATATTGATTTTCTCTTCGGCAGGATAAATAGTAGCGTCAGCAACACGAATCAATTTAACTCCATCGGTTCGGATGGTCCGGTCCGACATGGCATATTTTGCCTTAGGTGCCACAAACGTAATAGAATCTTGATCGGGCCTGATGGAAACGAACCGAGAACCAATCAAATCGATTTCATTCATCGATGAATTCATATCAACTTCATTTTTATCCATGTACCATCGAAGTTCATCCATGTATGCAATGTATTTGTTGACAGGGAATTCGATATATGAGTCGGCGGAATTGGATTTGAACTGACCTTGCCGGTTCTTGAAGCTCACATCGGCTTTTACATTATCGGTTTTGATGGCTACTTCTTTTGTTCCGTCATTCTTCGTTTCATCGCGGGCCGTGAATGCAAACGATGCGGTATCCGATTTGAAATCTTCTTTGCGGAATCTGAAATTCTTGGAAGCTACTTCAGCACTGGCAAATTCAAGCATTCCGGCCCCTGTCATTCCAGATTCTCCGATAGAAATTTTTCCATTCAATTTCGATTCTCCGGAATACATCACAATGGCTTGCGTTGTTTGAGCAACTTCAAACTTATTGGGTTGATAAGGCTCCCAATGCAATTTAACATCAGCGGCTTCTACATCGGGGAATTCAACATTGCCTTGTTGTGAGGCTTTTACCGTTAAGCTTCGGCATAATGCATTGACTGAATCTGGAAAGAAAACAAAATCGTTAGATTTTGCTGATGTAGTTAAATATTTAATCTCTCCATCTCCGCGAAGTCCTTTGTGACTCATTTGTATGTTATTCACAAATACGCCTTTGCTTTGATAAATAGGAAGTCCTTCCTCCTCAGTTGTGCGTTTAAATCCAAGTGAAAAATCTTCCTGTAAACGCAAATCTTCTCGCAACTCAGGGAAAATACCTGCCGAAACAAAATTCCCTTTGAATATCAAACCCTCATTCGAGAAATTGTCCAAACTGTCTACTACATATGGATCTAGTTGAAAATAAAAATTACTGCGATTGTATACATTATTTAAAATGGATCCCTTT
>JBBALS010000521.1:0-1526 GCA_040402915.1 Flavobacteriales bacterium | reverse complement strand
GGCAATTTCCAAACAGGGCTCTGCAACGCCCGGTGAATATGCTAAAGAAAGATCGCGTTGTGTGGATGTTGGCTTACTTGAAATGACTTCAATTTTACCCGGACGACCATTTGCATGGTAATCGAGGGCTTGTTTCTTTTTATAATCGTTCATACTCATTTGAAATGCAGCAGGTTGATATTTTCATCTCCCAAACTGAGAACCGCAAAAGTAAAAGAAATCAAGGCAAATTCTGCCCGATTCATAAGGTGGTTTTCAACATTGTTTAGTCGATGAAAAAAATCTAATTTTAAAATTCAATTTATAATCGTGAAGCATGACTAAAATACCTCGTATTGTTGTCTTAACAGGAGCTGGAATAAGCTCGGAAAGTGGCATTAAAACATTTCGCGACAGTGGCGGTTTGTGGGAAGAGCATGCTATTGAAGATGTTGCCACACCTGAAGGTTGGAAACGGAATCCCACCTTGGTTTTGGAATTTTACAATCAACGCAGAAAGCAGCTCTTAGAATCGAAGCCCAATGCAGCACATAAAGCACTTGTGAAATTGGCCAAGTATTTTCCAACACAAATAATTACCCAAAATGTGGATGATTTGCACGAACGAGCGGGCTCAGAAAATGTATTGCATTTGCATGGTGAACTGCTGAAAGTGCGAAGTGAAGTTTTTGAGGAATTGGTTTATCCAAGTTCAGGATGGGAGTTGAAATTGGGAGATTTATGTGAAAGAGGTACTCAACTTCGACCACATATTGTTTGGTTTGGCGAACAAGTCCCCATGATTGAACCTGCCATTGAACTTGTAAAATTTGCCGATATTGTTATCGTTATCGGCACATCCTTGCAAGTTTATCCTGCAGCAGGTTTGTTAAATCACGCACCTTACGGGAGTCGAAAATTCTTAGTTGATCCATCAGAAGATCTTCAACCAGACATGTTCCGATTAACACATATTCAAGAAACAGCCGGTAAGGCAATGCCTAAATTAGTGGATGAGTTGATTCGAGAATTTGAGCTTTAATGGGATTCAAAAACATCCAGAATTTGCTGATAGATACGATCTCTTTTTAAAGCAAGTTTTTCTTCAGCAATAAGCTCTGCACGTTTAAAACCGCCAATGTAATAACGTTGTATCCAAGGCGATGCCGATGCTAAGGAATTGATGATTCCATAATTCAACGCAGAGTGAATTCCCAAAAATAAAAATCCTCCATTTAATAGCAGAGAATTAATTCCATTTTTAATATCACCGGCATAAAACTGACCAGAACCGGGAAGTATCATACTTAGAATTTTCGCGGTCTTCGGTTTGGGATTTTTGATTCTTACTAAGACTTTAAACAAACTATCCACTTGAGCTATTTTTTTAATCTCATTTTCGGGGATTGCGTTCACAAATGCACTTCGACTTTCTGAAAAATCCAATGTTGAAAAATTGGCGATTCCTAGCAAGAAATATTTATAGTGTAAAGAACTATCGGGTAAGTTGTCGTTTAAATCGTATAAATCGATAAGTGCAATTTGTG
>JBBALS010000520.1:0-1531 GCA_040402915.1 Flavobacteriales bacterium | reverse complement strand
TTACCATCAAAACTACTGATTAACGGCTTACTCACGTTTGTTGGATTGTGGTTTATTCGCCAAAAAAGTGTGAATTCAATTGCATAAAAAAAGCAGGAGTTAATTGCTCCTGCTTCTGAATTATTTCTTTAGCTTATTGGGAAAGACTTTCTTGAATTTCTCCACCTTGGGTTGAATCACCATGCGGCAATATCCTTGTTCGCCGTTTTGGTTATAGTAGTTTTGATGGTAATCTTCGGCTTCGTAAAATACACCATCAAATGGAATGATTTCCGTTACGATGGGTTTATCGAAAGCTCCAGATGCATTCAATTCGGTTTTGTATTTCGACGCAATTGTATTTTGATTTTCGGAAGTGTAATAAATTCCTGAACGGTATTGCGAACCTACATCGGCTCCTTGTCTGTTTAATGATGTTGGATCATGTGTTTTCCAGAACACTTCGAGCAGTTCGTCAAAACTGATTTTCTTGGGATCAAACACAATTCTTGCGGCTTCCGCATGTCCAGTTGTTCCTGAGCAGACTTCTTTGTATGTTGGATTTTTAAGCGTTCCTGCAGTATATCCAGATGCTACAGATATAACGCCATCAAGTTGTTGGAAGATTGCTTCGATGCACCAAAAACATCCAGCAGCTAAATAGGCGGTATCGGTTTCTTGATTGGGATTTAGGGTCATGTCGTTAGATTTTTTAATGGATTTTGATTTTTCACTTGTATTGCAACCAAAAATGGATGTGGTTATTCCGAACAATACGAATAGAAATCCTAGTTTGTGATTGCGTTGATACATTGATAATGGTTTTTATTGAAATGGATTTTCGTAGAGAAATAAAATGGTAGATTTCTTATAAACTAAAAAAATCATCCACAATAATAGTTTGCCAATACATAACAAATGCTGAATTCAAGAGATTGTTTTAATGGAAAGGAAAATTATCTATCCATTTTAAAATACAAAATGAGGAACTATTAGAAAGGTTCTATAATAGGGGAGTTTGAAGCCTAGCTCGACTTAGCAATAATAATAATCCCCAATAATATCATAGCGCATCCAATTACTTTATAAATATTCACTTCTTCGTTAAATATGAATATACTAAAAGCAAATACGATAACATAAGACAAGCTCATAAATGGATAAGCTTGCGATAATTGGAATTTTGTCATTGCCATTGCCCAAGTAAGACTTGCCATAAAGGCAACAACAAAGCCCGAAATAACCCAGGGATCAAGATAGGCATGAATCAAGAACTGAATTTTGTCAGAAAATGCTGCAGGCAATTGGCCTTTCATATTCATTCTCCACTTTAATACTAATTGACCATAAACGGTAAATGCAATGGTTAAGAAAATATACCAATAACCCATTTTATTTTATGAAAAATGATTGTATCGTTGACGTTACGTGGCTCAAATCGGCGTCTGAAAGCTCAAAGTAGAAAGGTATTCGAACGAGGCAATCGGTATAATGATCTGCCCACCTTAATTCTCGTCCATCGTGCTTTTCCGTGTAATATTCGCTTTTATGT
>JBBALS010000519.1:0-1534 GCA_040402915.1 Flavobacteriales bacterium | reverse complement strand
ATGCCTCAATTATTTAATTTTCAATTCGTAATCCGTAATTCTCAATTTGTAATTCGTAATTCGTAATTCGTAATTGATAATCCGTAATTGTTTAAGGTGAAAATTGAACACGATAAAACCATTTGTGCTTTGGCAACCGGAGGCGGTATGTCGGCCATTGCAGTGATTCGTGTTTCTGGGAATGATGCTTTTGTTTTGTGCGATACAGTATTCAAAGGAAAAAATGGAAAGCAACTCGCTAATCAAAAAGGATATACTATACATTTTGGAGAGATTCAATTAGATGGAAATGTCATTGACGAAGTTTTAGTTTCTGTCTTTCGTGGACCACATTCTTATACGGGAGAAGACACGCTTGAAATCAGTTGTCACGGTTCAACGTTTATTCAACAAGAAATTCTTTCTGCTCTTTATTCAACAGGAATCCAACCTGCAAAGCCCGGAGAATTCACGCTTCGATCTTTTTTAAATGGGAAGATGGATTTGAGTCAAGCAGAAGCCGTTGCCGATTTGATTTCATCCGAAAATCGTGCTTCACATAATTTAGCCATCAAACAATTACGCGGAGGTTTTTCACAAGAGATAGCTGCCTTACGCGAACGATTGATGAATTTTGCGGCACTCATCGAACTAGAACTTGATTTCAGTACCGAGGATGTTGAATTTGCAGATCGTAGTTTATTGCGAACATTAGTTAACTACGTCATCGATGTGGTTCATAAACTACGGGTTAGTTATGCTATGGGTAACGTCCTCAAACAAGGAATTCCTGTTACCATTGCTGGCCGTCCCAATGCTGGTAAATCGACTTTACTCAATGCGTTATTAAATGAAGAGCGCGCCATTGTTAGTCCAATTGCTGGAACCACGCGCGATAGCATTGAAGACAGTATTGTAATTGATGGAATTTCCTTTCGATTTATAGATACTGCCGGATTACGTGATTCGAACGATGAAATTGAAAGTATAGGAATTGAACGCAGTTATGCTAAAATTGATGAGGCGGAAATTGTCTTGTATTTGTTTGATGCGAGCCATTCAAATCAGCAACAATTGTTAGAAGATTTAAGTGTTTTACGTGCAAGATCAAGTTTGGGGAAATTTATTATCCCAGTCGGAAACAAAGTAGATCAATTAGATGATTCTGTGGCTGACGTTTTTAATCAACTCGAAGGCGCTGTTTGGATTTCGGCATTAAAAAAGAATGGCATCGAGCAATTAAAACTTGAGTTACTCAATTGGGTCAATGCCGGATTAAGCGGACCTTCCGAAACCATTGTCACCAACGCCCGCCATGTGGATGCATTGCGCCGTGCCGAAGAAAACCTGATTGACGTTCGAAAAGGGCTCGATCTTCATATCCCCGGCGACTTACTCGCCATTGACATCCGCGCAGCTTTATCTACATTGGCCGAAATCACTGGAGAAGTCAACAACGAAGACCTTTTGGGGCACATCTTTGGCAAATTTTGTATCGGAAAGTAAACGCACCTAAATTTGTTTAGAATACAAGCTAAATCCCCAAACTTAGCAA
>JBBALS010000518.1:0-1538 GCA_040402915.1 Flavobacteriales bacterium | reverse complement strand
TAAATGCTTGATATATAAATAGTTGGCTTGCGAATGAGTGGAATTTTTCGGAATTTTGCATCGTTAAATCTGACCAATAGAACAAAATGAGTAAACAAAGGAAAATAGTCGCCGAAGCACTTTATCTACCATCAGCCGAGTCATATCAGCTGATCGATAGAGAAGGTCGTGTGGCTATGGTTCGTAAAGATTTAATCGATGATAATAAATTAGAAATTATCGATGGTGTCATTTTTCTGACAGAAGGTCAATATGAAGCCTGGTTTAAAGTGGAGGAGCGAATCAAACGTGATGAAGCTCTTTTTAGACCTAATGTTTACAAGTTCTTTGAAAGTCGGGAGTACCTAGTTGCGCATCCGGAAATATGTAATAAATATTCCACGGAGTTTGGTGCATTTAGTTACTGTAGTGTGTCCCCTAGTTTGGGGGCTTTAGCGCTTTCCTTTCATCTAGGGGAGCGAACCATTGAATGCCAATATTGTCAAACAAATGCCCATTTGTTTCGATCTATTGGATCCGTTTTGAGTGGATATTCGTCACAAAATTTCATTTGTGAGAATGCCGATTGCCAAAAGGTAAATACGAAAGTAAAATCAGGAATGGGAGAAACAGTGAAGTATTTTGTGAATCTTAACGAGACCTATACGAATCTGTATCCATCCGCGAAATCGTACGAACCCTTGTCTTTTGCTGATATACTTTCAGCATTACCAGCGTAAGGCTGTAACCTTACATCTAATTCATTTCATTTTTAATTTTCCGGAACTTTGTGCTACAATGTTCGAGGGGATATTTTATCAACAAAAACCTTATAAATAATATGGCTAATATAAAGAATTGCCTTAAAAAGAAAAACCGGATCCTCGGGATGATGGATACCGAGTTTACAAAAGCGAGCCGTTACAACTCCATTAGTGAGAAAAACAGACGGCCTTACAGTGTGTTTGATTCCTTAAAAAACTGGATGGACTTAGCAGATAACCTTGTGGACCTGAAAACTAAGTTGCACGAGGCGAATGTAAAGGGAGGAATGTTAAAGCAGATTTTTCTTTTGGGTGAATTGAAAACCCAAGCGAATAAGTTGCAAAACTTAGACTGCGCTGAAGGAGCAGTAACTAGCCGGTATGACAGTACCGAAACGGTGAAAACAGCGGAGTTAACTGTGGAGGTAAGAGACGCGATGGTTATGAGTCTTCAAGATCGCATCATTGCGATTGAGGAAGAGTTAGACCATTTTAACCACGAAACGGTTATAGAGGGAGTGTAAGAAATACGGGCGCTCATAAGGAGAGCCTATAAAATATTGTTAGGGGGAGAGTATAGTTAGAGATCAGCACCCAATTTCTAGCCATCGCACAAGCGAGTGATAGTCGATATAGAACCTGCATTCAAAATTCATGAGTCCAAGAGTCAGCATTGCTAACCCATCAGACACTCAGCGTTCTTTCATGCTAATCTTAATTATCTTTGAACCCTAACATTTTATTGACCTATAAACTATAATAACCTATGACCCAATCAGATTATAAATTATTACT
>JBBALS010000517.1:0-1541 GCA_040402915.1 Flavobacteriales bacterium | reverse complement strand
TATGTGTTTGATGAGCAGGTTATATTCGAAAAACAGCGAAGTTTATCAGCTGAACTCGATTCATTTACCCGCCGATTAACAGGAGTTGCTTCAAATGCATATTCCCCAATAAGCAACGATAGGCAATTGATTTTCGATAATGGGCAGCTTTGGTTGATAGAGATTTACAGCCGTGGCATCATTCAAAACATGATTAACACCCAAGCCGATGTTCAAGGAAGCTTGTTGGTGGAAATGAAAAAAAATGTCGCCGAAGAAAAACACATTTCCGACTATTTTTCGAAGGATGCTGCGATGAATCACATTGCGCAACACCTGTATAAATCGAATGCTTGGACAGATCCCGAGTTGAAACTTTTCTTCGAACGATTTATATCACCCAATGTTTTTTACAGCGATCAACTCACACAATCGGCCCGTAAAAAAGCCATTGAGAACATTTCCTTAACCCGCGGAATGGTCAGTAAGGGCGAACTCATTATCTCGAAAGGGGAATTGGTTACACCCGAAAAATTCCAGATTATGGAATCGGTTCGTTTGGAATACGAAGCTCAAGTTGGTTCATTAAAAATTGATTCCTTTTGGGTCATTGCGGGGCAAGCAATTATGGTTGGAGTATTGCTTTCCATGTTGCTGATGTTTTTAATAATCCTTCGTCGCGATTTGTTTGAAGATTCCATCAAGTTAAGTTTCTTATTTTCCTTGGTGGTGGCGGAAGTCATTCTGGTAAGTTTTATGGCCCGTTTTCATGTGCTGAGTATTTATCTCTTTCCATTTTGCATCATGCCCATTATCATTCGTGCATTTTTCGATACGCGTTTGGCCATGTTTGCTCATTTGTTAACTATCATGATTGTAGGTTTCTTGGTGCCCAATCCGTTTGAATTCTTCACTATTCAAATGCTTGGAGGAATTGCCTGTATTTTCAGTATTGTGAATATGCGCAAACGATCACAATTGTTTATCACCATTACCTTGCTAACGTTGGTTTATTTAGCTTGTTATGTTGGGATAACACTTATGGTGGAAGGGCAGTTGGAGGCATTGAAAATCCGCGAAATGTTTTGGTTAGCAGGAAGTGCATCTCTTTCACTTTTCTCGTATCCAATCATTTATTTTATTGAAAAAGTTTTTGGTTATACCAGTGATGTTTCTTTGTTGGAACTCTCAGATACCAATAATCCACTGTTGAAGCAATTGGCATTTCAAGCACCTGGTACTTTTCAGCATTCTTTGCAAGTGGCAAATCTTGCGGAAGCTGCTATTTCTCGCATTGGCGGAAATGCACTCTTAACACGAACAGGAGCTTTGTACCACGATATTGGTAAGATGGAATTAGCGCGTTACTTTATTGAGAACCAAGTAACCAGTGTAAATCCACACGATGAGCTCGACTTTGATGAAAGCGCTCGGCTCATCGTGAGTCATGTAAAGCATGGAATCCAGCTTGCTCGCAAAAACGCATTACCCGAAAAGATTATCGATTTCATTCGAACGCATCATGGAACCAGTCGTGTTCAATATTTTTATCGTTCGTTTTT
>JBBALS010000516.1:0-1542 GCA_040402915.1 Flavobacteriales bacterium | reverse complement strand
GGATGTGAGTTTGTTAATTGAGATGTTAAAAGCATTTTCAGAAAACAACTATTTCCCAGCCGAAGGGTTAAAGCAATTGCCCATAGAATCGCTTATCGAATACCTCATTAAAACACATATTTATTATATCAATTCCCGTTTGCCTCATATCGAGCAATTCATCGATTTGCTCATTGCTCAATACGGAAATCTTGATTTACAATTGTATTTATTGAAAGATTATTTCCAAGAATACAAACGCGATATGTTGGAACACATCCGGTCAGAAGAACGCACCTTGTTTCCATATATTTTGAAATTGATTCGTGCATCCGAATTGGAAAATAAAACCTCCTCGCAGATTTTTAACTTGCTCGAAAAGAATGCAATTACTCAATTCATCAATGAGCATCATCATGTGGAAGACGAGTTAGCCGAAATACGTCGCCGGTTGAATAATTACTCAGAAGCCAACAACCACAAAGTTCAAACAGCCACCTTATTCTTCGAACTCCGCATGTTCGAATTGGATTTGTTTACACACAGTAAAGTAGAAGATGAGATCCTCATTCCGCGCGCAAAGGAAATAGAATCGAATTTGAAATCGGAATTGCTTTCGAAAGCAAAATTGAACTAAAAATCAAATTGCTTAATAAGCGATTCTGCCTCTGTTTGAGGATTTATCCAGTGTATTTCTTGCTTATTCCTTAACCATGTTAATTGCCGCTTCGCATATCTTCGGGTATTTTGTTGAATCAATTCAATTGCACGATCCAAACTAATTTCACCGTCGAAGTAAGCGAAAAGCTCTTTATAGCCAACGGTTTGCAAAGCATTGAGTTTTCGGTGGGGATACAATTCCTCGGCCTCTTTCAACCAGCCTTGCTCGATCATTTTTTCAGTTCTCGCATTGATATTAGCATACAAAGTTTCGCGAGCTAAGTCAATAGCAAGGTAAACAACCTGAAAATCCCGTTCTGCCGTTTTCTTTTTTCGCAAACTCGAATAGGGGAGCCCTGTTTTTCGAATGACTTCCAATGCACGCATGAGGCGTTGCGGATTATGAATATCCACTTGAGCGTAATACACTGGATCCAAATTCTGCAATTCAATTTGTAATGCTTCCAATCCAGAATGGGTGAAAATAGAATCAAGTTCTTGCCTTATTTTTGGGTCCGACTCGGGTAATTCATCAAATCCATTTAGCAAGGCGTCGATATACAAACCAGTTCCTCCACACACAATTTGAATTGGGTTTTCCTTAAATAATGTGGCAAGAGTTTCTAAAGCTTCTTGCTCAAAAATACCCGCGTTAAATGGATCGTGAATACTTTTTGAACCAATGAAATAATGATGCGCTTGTTTTAATTGTGTTTCACCTGGTGCTGCACTACCTATGCGCATTTCCTCGAAAACTTGCCTCGAATCTGCTGAAAGTATACTGCAATTTAATGCTTGAGCAAGCCGAATACTTAAAGAGGTTTTCCCAGAACCAGTTGGACCCGAAATGACTATTAATTGCGGTTTTTGACTTCGATCATTCATCGAAATCATTTCCGCTAC
>JBBALS010000515.1:0-1542 GCA_040402915.1 Flavobacteriales bacterium | reverse complement strand
AAAATTCAACAAACAAGGAATTTGCAACTCCATCAGAACATCTTCTAGGCGATACAGTTCGTCAAGTTGATGGGGAAATACGAGGTATATTCCAAGATTCAAAAAATAATCTTTGGTTTGCGTCGAATGGAAATGGGGTATATAAATACGATGGGAATGCGATTGTAAATTTCACTGAAAAACATGGTCTTTCGAGTAATTATGTTTGGATGGTGACCGAAAGCAAAAATGGAGCTCTTTGGTTTAAAACGAATTTACGTCCTCAAGATGTGAACGTCCTATGTAATTTTGATGGAGTTGAATTTAAAACAATTCCAACGGAAACCCTTGCCACAAAATATGATTTCCAAAATAACGAATTGCTCTTTGATTATTATTACGATGACAAATCACTTTCGAAAATTGAACTTCCTCATATCTCACCCATTCAAAATGATTTAAACAAACAACATCATTACGATATCTATTCAAGCTTGAAAGACAGCAAAGGAAATATATGGTTTGGCACAGCAACAGCGGGCATTTGCAAATACAATGGAACATCCTACGAATGGTTTGGCAATAGTGAAATAGGTGCCGCAATTCGTTGCATTTTCGAAGATAGAAACGGAACAATTTGGGCGGGAAATAATGGAGATGGTGTATTTCGATTCGATGGAAAAAACTTCGCTCATTTCTCAAAAGAAAAAAACCTACACAATACCGATTTTGAAAAATATCCAATCGGGAAACCCGGTCTACTTTCAAGAGTATGGAGTATAACTGAAGATAATGAAAGTAACCTCTGGTTTGGAACGATTGACAATGGAGTTTGGATGTATGATGGAAAAACTTTTACAAATTTCACTACCCAAGATGGATTGGCAATCGATGCAATTTGGATAATTTACAAAGACAAAAACGGCAAACTTTGGTTTGGAAGCGAAGGAGCCGGCGTTTATACGTTTAATGGAAAAACGTTTGAGAAATTTAAGAATTAAATTATTTTCAAGCTAAATTTAAATGCATGATTGACTTTATTCAAACAGTAAAAACGAGAAACGAGACCTTGTTTTATTATGGCATTGTTTGTTTGGTGTTTGCGCTATTTTTTTTAGCGCTAACAAAAATTACCAACACGCAGGTTTACAATGTAAATGCCTGGTACAAGCCATTCAAATTCGCCTTTTCCACCTTTTTATTCGCATGGGCAATGGCTTGGTATTGCTCGTATTTACCTTCATTTAATATCAATTTATTCAATTGGACTGTAATTGTTTTATTAGGATTTGAGATTATCTACATCGCAATTCAAGCAGGCAAAGGGCAACTATCGCATTTTAATATAAGCACTCCATTTTATGCTTCGCTTTACTCAATGATGGCAATAGCTGCAACCCTAGTAACGCTTTATACTGCTTATGTAGGATTGCTATTCTTCACAAATGAATTTCCAGAATTACCGGTTTATTATGTTTGGGCAATTCGTTTAGGCATTTTCATTTTTGGGCTAGGTTCTATAATTAAGTATTATATTAGACGCCATGAAAACAACTAACGAAA
>JBBALS010000514.1:0-1554 GCA_040402915.1 Flavobacteriales bacterium | reverse complement strand
GTTCTTTTAATGATCCATCCAGAACTCGCGCAGTTGTCCAGCCGGATTTTTCGAGCGATTCTAAAACCTCCTCTTCCGAATAGAAACGTGAAGTTGATTCGGATCGATTATAATTAAATGAAACCGCTGCTAAAACCGAATCTCCTTGTAAAATTTTATAATTCCCTGCTTCGGTAATCTGATTTCGAACATATATATATGTTTTGCCATCAATAACTCGATGTTCGGGAATAACTTCAAACTTCCCTTTATTAGCGCGTATTTTCAAGGTTTGGTCGCCAGAAAGGACCGTGTTAATAATTTCGATTGGTTCTTCAATTCCAATGGTGTAATAGAGTCGGGCAGGGGCAATACTGTTTAGTGCCATCTTGTAAAACGTAGGAATAAAAATGGCATGAAGTGGTAAATTTCCTGAAGATTCCTGCAATGGAACTGCACTTAAGTAAACCTTTCCTTTTCCTGAAACATACGATGCCATAAATAAATCGCCATTCTGCATGCGCATCAGCACATCTTCCTGAACTTTCCCAATCGATTTAAAAGGCAAGTACGCTTTTACTTTCGGTAGGTCGATGTTTGCTTGTTTGTTATCAAAAACATCATCATACAATGGATGTTGCAAGTTAATTTGATCAATCGATTGAGGTAGCTGTTTAGAAGCAGAGAATGTCGCAACACTAAGTGCAGAAGTAAATGCACGGTAACTTTCTAAATCAGCAGTCATACCGGGAAGCACACAAATCGAACCCCCATTTTTTACAAATTTCACAAGCTCAAGCGATAAGCCCGATGAAATGGCATCTACTTCATTTAATATGATGAATTGTTGACTTGGTAGAAGCGCATAATCTACTTGTTGAATAGAACTATTCTTTAATTCAAAAGCGGGATTTGCTGAATATAGTTGGTTGAGGTACTGACTTTCCTCTTTTCCATTAATGACCAAAACATGAATACGGTCTGGAACGGAATATGAAAAATAGAAAACATCATCGAAGCTAACAGGATAATCGTTGAATCGAAGTTCACATTGGGAAAGTCCACTTTTGTTGGTAGTAAATGAAATGACCTTATTTAATATTGAATCTGGACCAAGGCTTATACTTTCTAAACCACGTTCATTTTCATTGATGATAAGTTTAATCGGAACATTTTCGTAGCGTTTGTTTCCCGAATTAGCCAGTCGGAAATGCACTTCATCGGGCTTTGATTTTTCCCGAAATGGCGATTCAAACCAACAAGAATCGAGCGAAAGATTGTCGCTTATCTCCGCTTTTAGATGGATACAATTTAAGTCGAAAGCAGTATCGGCCTTGATTGAAGATAGATCGGATGTGTTTTTTTGGAAATCAGAAATGATATAACAAATTCCATTATCCAATTTTTCTTGCCGAATCAAATCCTTCTGGCGCTCGATGACTTCATTTAATTTTCTCGAAACAGGAGATGGTTTTACCTCATCGAGCATATTTTCGAATTGTTCGCGGGTAAGTAATTGTTGATGCCGACCTTCAAAATCGTTGGTGAGTAATTGAAAGCGGTCGGATGGTTTGT
>JBBALS010000513.1:0-1557 GCA_040402915.1 Flavobacteriales bacterium | reverse complement strand
TATTTTCAATTGAATTCTTTGAGGATTAATTGACAATTCGTTTGTCAATCAATTTCGGAATGCCATCTTTGTACTGTGAAGAAAGTGTTGATTCTTACGTATTATTGGCCACCATCGGGTGGAGCGGGTGTTCAACGCTGGCTCAAGTTCGTGAAATATTTGCGGGAGTTTGGCTGGGAGCCCATTGTGTACACTGCAGAAAATGGAGAATATCCTGTTATAGATGAATCTTTATTCAAAGACATTCCAAAAGGAATTACAATTCTAAAACAACCCATTTGGGAACCCTACCAACTGTACAAAAAAATAATTGGTCAAAAGAAAGACGAGCGCGTTGTTTCCGGTTTCTTGAAAGAAAAAGGCAAAATCAGTTGGGGGCACAAGCTCTCACTTTGGCTGAGAGGCAATGTCTTTATTCCAGATGCTCGACGTTTTTGGATTCGTCCATCTTCCAACTATCTAAGCCAATGGCTCAAAGAAAATCCGGTTGATGCAATTGTATCGACGGGTCCCCCGCATAGCATGCATCTCATTGGAATGAATCTGCATAAAGAAACAGGTATACCGTGGTTAGCTGATTTTCGTGACCCTTGGGTAAACATCGATTTTGCAGGTGATTTAAAAATGAGTTCATGGGCGAAAAACAAAAACATTGCCCTGGAAAAAAAAGTACTGAACACGGCCAATTTGGTGGTAGTGGTGAGCGAATTGATGGCGGAAGAATTTCGAAGCAAAACCAATAAACCTGTGGAATTAATTACCAATGGTTTTGATCCGGATGATTTTATTGTTGATGAGTCGTTGATTCGGAAAGATGGAAAATTCAGTATTGTGCATACCGGAAGCTTGAATGATCGACGAAATCATCCTGCATTGTGGAAATGTATTGCTAAACTTCGTGAGGAAAATGATGAATTTAAAGCGCTGTGTGAAATTCGTTTGATTGGTAAAAATGATGTTTCGGTAAGAGAAAGTATTCAGAATGAGGGATTAGGCGATTGTACCGTTTGGATTGATTATTTGCCTCATGAACAGATCATGGTGGAACAACAAAGTGCATCGGTGCTCCTATTGTCGATCAATAACTACGGAGCTGCTGAAGATCACTTTTTCTCCTCGAAAGCAACATTGACCGGAAAACTTTTCGAGTATTTGGCTGCAGAACGACCGATTCTCATGGTTGGGCCAGATGATGGACAAGCAGCCGAAGTAGTTCGAAATAGCAGTTCAGGTTTTGTTTCTGACTTTAATGATTCTAAGAAAATGTACGAGGCGCTGAACAGTGTTTTCGAAAATCGAGATCAAGTACAAAGCAAACTGGACGATGAATCCATTGCGCATTAGTCAAGGAAACAGCTAACAAAAAGACTTGCGGAGCAGTTGAATAATCTAATTGTTTTAACGGTCAATTCGACTTTAAAATAAACGATATTTGGCCATCGTCTAAGACCTTTTCTTTCGCATGTATTTGATTCATCAACCATTTATTAATAAAACGCTCAAACATATTGTTAAGCCTTTCAAGAACATAATTCCCAAAAAATACCATTTCGCTAT
>JBBALS010000512.1:0-1558 GCA_040402915.1 Flavobacteriales bacterium | reverse complement strand
CGCGTCAAATCAGGATTCTATTTTCTGTATTCAAACGTCTTGGACGGGTGTGATAAAACTATATTTGATGAATTCAAACGAAATTCATGAAAAAAATATACCTCCTAATCTTTTTGTTTCAATCCTTTATTTTCCTTTCCTCTGCACAGAATACCATTTGGAGTGATAATTTTGATTCTCCATCGGGAGGAACTAGTAATAACAATGCAGGTATTGGATGGACCCTAAATACAGAGGGAAGTTCAAGCAACAAATGGTTTATAAATACACCTTCAAGTATTGGTTGTTCAAGCTCTGGTAATGCCCTGCATATTTCATGTACAGGATTGTTATGTGGATTTTTAGGAGGCCCTAATGAACCAATTTATAGTGCTTCTGGGAATAATTCCAAAACCGCAATTTCACCTACAATTAGCACGATTGGAATTTCAAACATAACTTTAAGTTTCGATTTCATTTGTGAAGGTTCTTTAGGAACTGATTTTGGAACATTGGCTTTGAGTAATGATGGAGGGCTGACTTGGACGGACCTTCCCGGAGAATATTCTGGGGTGAGTTCTTGTTCTACCAAAACAGTAACATTCCCATCTATCTATGAAAATATTCCTAATTTGAAAATGAGATTCAAATGGCAGGAAACAGATGCTGCTGATGGCTTTGACCCTCCTTTTAGCATTGACAATATTCAAATTACAACTCCCAATATCGCATGCGTTTCTCCAGTTGTAGATGCTGGAATTTCCACAACAATTTGTTTAGGGCAAAGTCTCAATTTGGGAGGTTCGCCAACAGCAACAGGTGGTTCTGGAAATGGAACATATACATACGAATGGTCTCCACAAACAAACCTGAATAATGCAAGTAGTTCAAATCCTACGGCTAATCCAAGCACTTCAACTACTTATACATTAACTGTTTCTCAAGGAGGGGCTGCTTGCACAGGAACGTCAACAGTAACAGTTAATGTTACAGCGCCCCAACTTATTAATACAACACCGTCAGGAATGATTACTATTTGCGATGGTCAAACAATCCCAATAACTGCAAGTTCTGGTTTTACTAATTACAGCTGGAATACTCCTTCGGGAATTCAAATCGGGCAAAATATTATAGCTAATTCACCAGGAATATATAGTGTTTCAGCAACCGATGCAAATAATTGTACTGCATCAACCTCACAAATTGTAATTAATCCCATACAATTCAATCCTATTTCGGTTAATGTCGATGGAAATTTAATCCTCTGCCCGGGTGATAATGTTTTGTTAATAGCCGAGACCGGACTTAATAATTATCAATGGTCGAATGGATCAAATTCATCTGCCGTTTCAATTACAACTGCAGGAACATATTCAGTAACTGCACAAAATACAAATGGGTGTTCTTTAAGTTCTGAAGATATTGTAATTACTGATTCACCTTCTTTTGCAGTAACTTTTAGTCCAGTTGGTCCAATAGAATTATGCGAAGGCGAGGAAGTTGTTTTAGTTGCTCAAAGTGGATACACAAATTATCAATGGTCCGATGGAACAATTGGGGAGACATTAGTTGTTACCCA
>JBBALS010000511.1:0-1565 GCA_040402915.1 Flavobacteriales bacterium | reverse complement strand
TAATTTCTTTGAATAAATCATAGACCTTTTCTCCCATTATTAAAGGGATAAATTCCCCTCGAAGTCTTCCATCTCCATGTTCACCAGAAAGCGATCCGCCAAATGATTTGACTAACAATACCGTTTCATACAAGATACTCCGAAATTGTTTTAGCCCTAATTCCGTCTTTAAATTAAGAATAGGTTCAACGTGCAATTCACCTGCGCCAGCATGCGCATACATGGAATATTTTACGTCATTTTTTTTTAGAATTTCTTCTACTCCAGCAATGTAAGCAGGCAAATCTTTCGGATCTACGGCACAATCTTCAATTAAATTAACTGGTTTTGCATCGCCAGGCAGATTCCGTAACAGGCCTAATCCTCCTTTACGTACTTCCCATGCTTTTTTAGCATCGTCTCCCAAAAGAATTGGAAATGCATACCCCAGATTTTTAGCTTGTAGCGCTTTAATTAAATTTTCACATGTAAATAATAATTCACTTTCTGAATCAGCAAAGAACTCAACCATCAGAATGGCTTTGGGTTCGCCTTTGATGAAAAATCGATTCTTTGATTGCTCTGTATTCGATTTAGTAAATTCTAAAATAAAATCATCAACAAGTTCAGATGCGGCACATTGGCAGTCGAGAGCCACTAGATTAGCCTCTAGCGCCTCCTTGAGCGTATTGGTATGAATGGCCACCATGCCCACATGCAGAGGCGGCAATTCCATTAAACGAAGTTTTGCTTCCGTGATAAAACAAAGGGTCCCCTCTGAACCTGCAATTAAAGCAGCTAAATTAAAAGTTGACACACCTGGATTCCTCACCATCTCAAGCAAAAAATCCAAAGCATAACCTGTGTTTCTTCGCTTGATTACTTTTTTAGGAAAGCCCGCATCAATCGCTTTTTGATTAGATTGATTATGAATCAACTGATCAATTTGACGATAAATGTCCCCCTCCAATGTGCTTAACGTAAGTTTTTCGGCGTATTCATCGAAAGTCAAGTCTTTAAATACGACCTCGCTTCTGTCGGATAAAATAGCCTTTACCTCCAGTAAATGATCACGAGTTGTACCCCAAATTATCGAATGAAGTCCACAGGAATTGTTCCCAATCATTCCTCCAATCATTGCTCGATTAGCCGTGGAAGTTTCAGGGCCAAACATCAGTCCATGCGGTTTTAGAAAAACATTTAAGTCATCTCTAATTACCCCAGGCTGAACTTTCACCCACTTCTCTTCCCGATTATGCGCTAGAATTCGATTAAAATGAACGGAAATATCGACAATGATGCCATTCCCCACTACTTGTCCTGCCAGAGAAGTACCTGCTGCACGTGGAATTAGGGAAAGTTTATGTTTAGAAGCAAAGTCAATAACTCGAATGATATCAACCGTATTTTTAGGAACGACTACCGCTTCAGGCAACTCTTGGTACTCCGAAGCATCCGTCGCATAAATACGTTTTGTCGCCTTGTCACGAACCGAATCTGAGAAATAGATTTCTCCTAATAATGAGGACTTTAACTGAGAAAACATGATTTTTAAAAAGTATTTAAAGATTTTGATTATTATTCAA
>JBBALS010000510.1:0-1566 GCA_040402915.1 Flavobacteriales bacterium | reverse complement strand
ATGCCAATGAGGCGGTATCTTTAGCCGGTGAAAAACGCGAAGGCCTATAAACTTTTATTTATCTCGAATGCCGTTTCTGGTTTTTCTCAAGGTATTTGCATGCTCGCAATACCCTGGTATTTCAGTAAAATTCTGGGGAAGCCCGAATTATTCGGTGTCATGTATGCTGCAACTACATTCGTGATGCTTTTTTGGGGATTGTATGCAGGAACATTAATCGATAAATTTTCAAGAAGAGGCGTTTTCCTTGCCATCAATATTTTTGGATTGCTCTTGCTAGGATCTGCCTCGGGCCTTGGTTTTATTCTTGGCGAGGTTCCTTCTTGGTGCGCCATGCTTGTGTTTGCGGGGACTATTCTTGTCTACAATATTCATTACCCTGCATTGTATGCTTTTGGACAAGAAATTACGGAAAGGCAGTATTACGGACGATTTACTTCTTGGACTGAAATCATAGGACAATCGACCAGTATTCTCTCGGGAGGAGCCGCGGCCATTTTACTTTCGGGGATAAGCTCTGGGCAACATACCATTGCGGGTTTCCCATTCAATCTTCCATTTGGCATTCAAGCATGGACCTTGCAAGATGTTTTTTTGGTAGATGCCATTACCTATGCCATCGGTTTTGTTTTGATCTTGATGATTAAGTACGAACCCATTGCTATTCGTCATATAGAAACGGGTTCTATTTTGGATCGCATTCGTTCGGGTATTACATTTTTAAAAAATCACCCACTGGTTTTTGTGTTTGGAAATGCGTCCTATGTCATTTTTGTGGTGGTGCTTATTACTTTTCAGCAGATCTTACCCATTTATATCGATCAGCATCTTCATGCGGGTGCTGGAATGTACGCACTTTCGGAAGTTATGTATTCCATTGGAGCGATGCTCGCCGGCGTTGCTATGGTGTGGGCTTTCCGTAAGGCGGGTTTTATATTTGGAATCGCCGCAATGATGTGCGCAACGGTTTTTATTTACATCTTATTTTCAATCAACAACTCAGTAATCTTATTTGGAGCACTCTGCTTTTTAATTGGAATTGCCAATGCAGGAACACGTGTACTTCGGACAACTTGGTTGTTTCAGCATATTCCCAATCAATCTATTGGCCGAATTAGTAGTGTTTTTCAAACCATCAGCATCCTGTTTCGAACCGGAATGAGTGCTTTGTTTGCGCTTCCTTTTTTTAATACTGATGGTCAAATTGTATACGCCTTTGCTATATGTGCAGTGTTTGTCGCAATTTGGCTTGTGCCCTTTTTAAAAAACTACCGAAGTTTTCAAACAATTAAAGTGGATGAATGAGTTTATGATGCAGAATGTTCGTCGACCAACTTGAATCCTTTTCCATGCACATTGATAATCTCTAAGCTTGGATCGCCCGATAAATACTTACGTAGTCGTGCAATATAAACATCCATGCTTCGGGCATTGAAATAATTATCGTCCGACCAAATGGTGCGTAGAGCAAAATTTCGTTCAAGCGTATCGTTTATGTTTACACATAGCAATTTGAGTAAATCTGACTCGCGCGAGGTTAACTTTTGAGCATTATCGCCTAAAATA
>JBBALS010000509.1:0-1567 GCA_040402915.1 Flavobacteriales bacterium | reverse complement strand
CGGATGCCAAAATCCGATTCATAACGAATCATTTTATAATATAGCTTATCCTTCTTGACAGGATTTTGTTCCTCTATATAGGCATCCATGGCCGCTTCGCAGGCATCTTGCAGTTTTTGAAGTTCCTGAATCACCTCAGGAATCTCAAAACATTTTTTCAAACGTTTAAAAGCAAAACGGCCACAATTCCGCGCGGCTATAACCGCGATTGTTGGGTCCAAGTATAAACGATAAGGGCAAAGCTCTAAAACCCACCCATTAATCGCTAGAGCGCGCTTCATAAAAGTTTTATCGCGCAACAAGGCTTCTGGAACTTGTTGATTAAACTCCGAATACAGTCCATAGCCATGGGCTAATTGGGCTAATAACACATCCGGATTCATGCGCATTTCGGCGGGCAATAATTCCAAGGCATGTCCATTATTTTCAACGGCCATCACACATATATCTACATCCGTTAGAATTAAGTTGGGATGAATAAATTCAACGGCTAGCCCGTTAGCTTTCACCGCTAACAGGGCTATCTCAGGATCCGCTTTCATCCACAAGGGTGCAAAAGCCAAGGTAAGCCCAAACTTCTCGATGCTTGCACGCGCGATATCTGGATCCGCTCTCCACTCATCACTTAAAAACTGGTAGTTGCGCTTATCTCGAAGCACCTCGTCCATCAGGTATTGTTTTTCTTCCATTATAGTTCTCCGATTATTTCCATGGTATTTAGCGCAAACTGGGTAATCAATCTTCTGGGACTTGGGTGAGGTGCATCATGATAATACCGATAACCCGCGCGCTTAACCAACTCCTCTCCTAAATCCAAGGCCATAAATGCCTCTTCCTCCAAAAGATACTCTGAGGTCGTATGGTATAAATAGTACCCGACAGGGACATTGCAACAAGTAAAATGAGGGCGTAATTTAACAATATCCGTATAACTATGCTGCTCTAGGGTAAACTCCGTTTCTCTTTTCTCAGAGAACTCTAATAATAATGTAGTCCAAATTTTCCCCAACCCACTCTCATCATCTGGGTTATACATTAAAGCTCCACCTAAGGTAATCGAGGAGGTATTCGCCGGGCTATCAAATTGTATCGCATAACCTACATTTTGTAAAAAGCTTAGGTCCACTTTCTCCGCCCCACGTGCCCCTATTTCCTCTTGCACAGGAAAGAATCCTTTCAAGACTGGCTGTCTTAACATCATCATAAGACACAAAGCCACTCCGCATTTGTCGTCTGCTCCTAAGCCTATTGGATTTCCATCTTCATCAAATCCCTTTAAGGCAGGCTTCAATTCCCCTGCAAAATTAGGTAAAAGCAATTTCTTCGGAATGATCTTCTTCCCATGAATACGGTGTACGGTGTCTGTATGCGCGACGACTAATGGGTATTTTTGAAAGGTTCCCACCTCTCCTTTCTCCGCATACACATTCCCTATATCATCTCTCCAGGCACGGATCCCGTGTTTTTCAAAAAACGCGAGTAAAAATCCAATCATAGCATCCTCTTCCTTAGAGCATGTTTCTATGGAAAGTACTTCGAGTAAAAGTTTATATTCTGACTGGGTCAT
>JBBALS010000508.1:0-1577 GCA_040402915.1 Flavobacteriales bacterium | reverse complement strand
GGAGATACTTTTTTGCTTGATGAAGGAAGTGGCGAAATGCAGAACTCATTTAAAGCCTTGGGGTTCCATTTTTCATCTTTGAGATCGCTTTCCCTGCGTGCATCAGGGTAAATAGCGGTGCCATTTGAAAGGGTCCAAAACCCTTCTCCATAAACAGCCCTTGTTGACGTTAATATGATTCTTGATAAGTTTTGAATTTCAGTGGCGAGAAATTCGCACATTAAAGCAGTTCCGAGAATATTTGTTGTGACATGTTCCGAGGGTTTGTTTAAGGAATCCCCGGTCGCTGTGTTTGCGGCTAAATGATAAACCGTTAAATCATAACGACTTGAGGGTAGATGACTAGAAACTTGCTCCCATGATAATTTATCAGCTACATCACCGATAACTAATTTAAAATCAAGATTCTCTGGATGAATCTCGTTGTGATGTACAGTCGGTGACAAATTGTCCAACACAATGATTTCATCATAGTGACTTTGAATTTCTTTCAGCAAATGTCGGCCAATAAAACCCATGCCGCCCGTGACGATTGCAATTTTCATTTCTTAAAAATCACAATAGTCATCGCGCAAAGTGCTGTGTCATAGAAGAAATATTTCTCTTTTACGTTCAATTTTGAAATTATAGTTGACCATGAATACTCATTATGCATAAAAATGTGACCTGGATATATATGCCTTTCAGTAACAAGTGGCACTTGCATAAACATGACTCCACCAGGATTGAGTTTCGAAAAAACATCATTAAATACTTGGCCTGGATTAATCAGGTGCTCAAAAACATGCCAGGCAAAAAAGAAGTCAAATCTTATTTCGTTTACTTCAGAAGTGTTTATGACTGTCAAATTCTCTGAACCAGACATTTTCTTAGCCATTCGCAATCGTTCTAATGTCAAATCAGTTGTGACACAATCGGCGAAATAGCGGCTTGCCGCAACTGATGAGATTCCTGATCCAGCACCAATTTCAAAGTATCTCTTATCAGAAAAATCGTAATCAAATTTATCAAAAAACCACAGAAAAATGTTAGCGGCTTCATCTACTAACAATTCAAAATCTTGGATATCCGTTGGGACGGTATAGAAATTTTCTTTTTCTAGCCATTCAATTTGGGCGGCTTCGTTGATGATTTTTGATGTTTCGGTAGTCGAGTTATATATAGCTGAACAGTTGGAGCAAATGTATAAAGTTGTTTCATTGACGTCCAAACTCGGGTAATTTGAGTGTTTCCTTAGGGTGTTGGAAGAAAGACAAACTCCGCAATTGAGATTTTCTATATACCTTGGAATTTGAATATTTAGGCTGTTCACAAGTTTATTGCGATTGGATTCTTTCTTCTTCAGCATGTTCTTATTCTATATTTTTCAAGTGGAATAATCCGTTATATTTGGATAGGAAATCTCGCTGACTAGTCAATAGGCGAGTTTTTATTTGATCAGTCCAAGGTGACAACACCACTTGGCGTCGTTAAATGCACCGCAACAATCCCTGGCTCGCCATCATTTGTTGACGGGTCAATAAACTCAAGATCTGTGCCATTTAATCCAGCAAGGATCTCTGTCTTAAACCATGAGT
>JBBALS010000507.1:0-1577 GCA_040402915.1 Flavobacteriales bacterium | reverse complement strand
CGTTACCGTTTCGGAGAAAAATCCTTCCTTTCGGCACAATGGAATAAATTCGATGTTTCAGATAAATTAATCGGTACATCGAATTACAAGGTCAATCAATTCATGCTATTATATCAAATGAGTTTCTAATGATACGTAAACAGATAATTCTCGGATGTACACTTGCACTGCTTGTTTTTGCAGGATGTAAAATGGATAAGGAATTCGATGGGCCTGATTTGAAGGACCTTTATGGAAAATTTACAGTTGTTCAAGATTTGGATATTTCCAATCGCTCAGTCGATTTTTCGTTGAATCAAACTACTTTTTTCACGGCAGCGTTTTCCAAAAATGTTCAATGGAACCTTCAAATTAAAGGGTTGAGTTCTGGAGCAGTTAAACAAATCAGTGGTTTTTCGTCCGAATTGATTGCCGAAAATGCACTTTGGAATGGCACAACAACCTCGCTTCCAATGTTTCGCATAGAAGATTGTGCTGTTCAACTTACCTTCGAAAACGAAGCAGATACCTTACGCGATACACTTTCTGTTATTGGCAATCGAATTAACCAAGGTTTGCTTTTAAGTGATTTTGAAAATGGTTTCCCAACGGGATGGACAAAATTTATTCAGTCTGGAGCAAACATGAGTTTTGTAGTTCAAGAAAATGCCAACGCTGCTCAAGGAAATAAATATTACGACATGGGTGGAAAGGTAGATTGGGATTATTTAATCGGTTTGTTTGATATTCCAGCAAGTTTGTATGGTTCTCCACGATTTAACTTGAATAGCAATCCCGAAGCGGTCTTTTTTAATTCCTTCATCTATAAACCCGACTCGATTGACAATTCGATTATTCTATTTCAGTTTCGTGAAGATGATAACGAAGATGGCACATATTCAAGCAATGAAGATATGTACTCATTCGAATATCGACCTACAGAAAATGGATGGAAACAAATCTCCTTGAATTATGCTGACTTGCAAACGTTGGTCAACGGAGCTCCAACTGCCGCAATTGGCAATGGAATTCACGAACCCAACAAATTGTCTAAAGTATCCTTGTTGTATTTAGCAAATCCAACATCGGGCTATTCACAGAGCTATATCGATTACATGATATTTACAGAGAACGCGCCGCTAAATCCATAAATCCATGTTGAGGTTTTCTTTTATCTGTATCTGTTTTGTGGCTTTTTTGTCGGGATGTTCGTCTTTCCGTCAATTGGGTTTGTATGAGAAAGAAAGCGATCGTCCTTCAAAACCGGAGATTAATGGATTTTCGCAATTGCAGATTTTTCAAGACGAACTCAATGCCGATGCATGGTTTACAAAATCACCCAATTGTATTACTGTAAGTGAAGAACGAACGAATGTATTTTCGGGAGACGGAGCAATACATGTAAAATGGAATAAGCAAGCCGAAGATTGTCCTTGGATGGGATTGGGATTTGGATGGGATGGATGGAATGGAAAAGATTTATCCCAAATTACCCAAGAAGCCGCGCTTACATTTTGGGTGAAAACGAATGGCAAACCATTAAAAGAACTTCCTTGGGCAATTGGGATGGAAGATTTTTCAGGAAACCAGCAATGGGT
>JBBALS010000506.1:0-1584 GCA_040402915.1 Flavobacteriales bacterium | reverse complement strand
GGCTGATTTGACAAAACAAATAAAAACGTTGTCGATTGATACATCTTCAATGGGTCTGACATATCGCCGTTTGACATCCTCTTTTGAACGTTTAAATCAGACATACGACAAACTGCTTGAAAATAATTCGCAGTTAATGAAAGGGAAAGACGATGATAATAAGAAGTTGATGGGTCAATACCAAATTACGCAAGAAGAACTTCAGAAGAAAGAAGATCGTTTACGTGATGCAGAAATTGATTTAGAAAAACGCAAGGTAGAGGTCGAAAAGTTGAGTGCCGATATGCATATTTATGAAGAAGAATTGAATAATAAAGAAAAGCGCGTGGCTGAACTAGAATCGGTTTTGGCAAGAAAAGATTCTACTGTAACTGCATTGAGAGAAAAGGTTTCGTCCGCATTGCTTGGTTTTCAGGACAATGGATTAACGGTTTCTACTAAAAACGGGAAAGTATATGTTTCATTAGAAGAGCGCTTACTTTTTGAATCAGGAAGCACGGTTGTAGATTCTAAAGGTGTTGAAGCATTAAAAAAACTAGCCAAAGTGCTTGAACGCGAAACCGATATTAATGTTTTAATTGAAGGGCATACCGATAATGTTCCCATTAAAAGTGCAACGATTAAAGACAATTGGGATTTAAGTGTTTTACGCGCAACTTCCATTGTAAGAATCATTACAGCAAATTCTAAAGTAGATCCACGTGCATTAACTGCCGCTGGTAGAGGAGAATATTTTCCTATCGAAAAAGCAAATACTCCAGAAGCGCGCAAAAAAAATAGGAGAACTGAAATTATTCTAGCTCCTAATTTAGATGAGCTATATAAAATTCTTGGGAATTAATTAACTGGAAAGCAATTTCCTTTTGTTCAAAGCGCTTGCTGCCGGAAACCATGATGCAATGGCTCCAATGGTTAACACCGTTATTGAAATGTACACGATGTCCAATTTTTTAATCAAAACAGGATAGGCATCAACTCCATTAATCAATACAAATTGGAATTTGTCTTGTAGAACCACAATCAGTAATCCAAGCAGCAATCCGCTTATCATTCCAATTACTGAGATGAGCATCCCTTCCATAAAAAATATCATTCGGATGGTCTTCCAGTTTGCACCCAAACTTTGAAGTGTTCGGATATCGCGCGATTTATCAACTATGAGCATGGTTAATGAACCTGTAACATTGAAAATCGCAATCAATAGAATAAATGCGAGAATCAGAAATACACCCCATTTTTCGGCATGAATAATCTTGTATAAAAGTTCATGCTGTTGAAAGCGATTTTTTACAACAAAGGATTCACCCGAAATGGATTTAACCTTATCGATTACTTGCTCAACATTCACATCTTTCTTTAGCTGAATTTCAATCGAAGAAACCGTTTTTTCTCTGTGAAAAAGTTCGCGTGCATAGTCAATTGGAACAATAATATAACGTGTGTCGAATTCGGGCTGAACCTCAAAAATACCAGCGGGTTGAATACTTCCCGAATGAAAAGCTTCAATTGGATTTAGACTAAAACTAGCATTTGCTTTCGGAACATAGATATTAATGGGTTCATTAATATCGCCCAAACTCAGCG
>JBBALS010000505.1:0-1599 GCA_040402915.1 Flavobacteriales bacterium | reverse complement strand
AAACCAACTTTCTGGAACTCGCCAAATACGAGATATTTTCCTCGATGATATTTGCGGTTCTTTGTCCTCGTCCACCCGATAAACGAAGTGCTGTTTTTTCAGTCACTTGGAATTTGTAATGCAAACGCGGTGTGATAAAATTCCCAAACAAACTATTGTGATCGGCACGAATTCCTGTAACCAAGGTTGAGCGCCCCGAATTCAAGGTATACTCAAAAAATCCTCCGGCTAAGATTTCTTTTCGCTTAAATTCACGATATTGATCTGCATTTAGAGTCTCTTCTACATGATCATATAAAAAGTTTAACCCTGTGCGAAATTTATGATCAGTATTTCCAATAATGCTTTGATAAATGAAATTCCCAGATGTGCTTTGTTGGTTAGCATCGTATTTAATTGATCCCAAGTCCATTCGTTGATTATACACTTGAGTATTAGCTAATACTCCAAAACTCTTGTAGGGCTTCCCTGGAAAAATATATCCCAGTTTTCCAAAGGCATCCATACGTAAAACATCTTTGTTAAAATGCCATACATTTCCCTCGGCATGATTCATATTCACTGTTCCTGCATTCCGATTATCGCCCAAAGCTTGAAATCCAAACTGCGCCGATAGATTTTTCAAACTACGATACATCCAACGATTCATCACATTCCATTGATTTCCATCGGTTACATCCATAAAACCATCCTTATTTCGGTCAATGTTATTTTTCATCCGATCGGCATGAACCAATAGCACACTTCCCCAATTTTCATTGATATTCAATGCTTTAGAAAGATTCACTTCCGTTCTTCCCATCTGATTTACATAGCCATTCAATAGCAACTGCTCTTTTTCGAAGGGCTTTTTCAATTCAATATTGATTTGACCCGTAATGGATTCTGAACCATTGGCAACAGAACCAACTCCTTTGCTAATTTGAATCGACTCGATCCATGTTCCAGGCAATTGTTGCAATCCTGAAATTGCAGCGATACCGCGCATGCTAGGTAAATTTTCTTGGGTAAACTGGGTGTATATTCCCGAAAGTCCCAACATTTGAATTTGTTTTGTTCCAGTTACAGCGTCGGTGCTGCTTACATCCACAGAATTATTGGTTTCAAAACTCTCCGAAAGGTTGCAACATGCGGCTTTACACAATTCGGCTGTTGTAATTATCTCTGTTTTAATAGGATTGAGTGATGAAATGAAGGTGGAAGATTGTCGATCATTAATTTCTACAGTTCGTAATTGCGTGTTTGGAATTAAAGTCACTTCAATGATTGACTTCCCTGAAATATCAATGGTGTCAGGAAAATATCCAGTAGTTGATACAATAATCTTCGTATTTTCAGAAGACAACGGTATTGAAAAATATCCGGAGGTATCGGTTTGAACTGCGTTGTTGCTTTCTTGAAAATATACGTTTGCGCCTATAACGGCTTTGTTTTTTATTTCAGCATCGATAACACGACCTGAAAGAGTTTGAGCTTGGACTTGGATACTTGAAAGCAATAGAATCCAAACAAGCAAAATGGAATTTCTCATTTTGAATGGGTTTAAATTTTTCTAAAACCTTGGATTAATCCTTTGATTCGTCGTAGTTTAATCGCTCG